>JBCCNE010000234.1:0-7328 GCA_039026015.1 Cyanobacteria bacterium P01_C01_bin.70
CAGCGAGCCTGCCAAGAGTTACCTTCATAGAGCACGCGCCCCGTCTTTCCAGGGGCAATCGATGTCAGGGTGCGGGCTTCGGTCGAGTCCGCTAACACGTAAGGTTCCCGCTTTGGCACAAACCGCTTCAAGGCCCAAGTAGTGAATACTGAGAGCACCATCCAAATGGATACCTGAATGGAAAATTGGGGCACAGCCACCGCGATCGCGGCCACAACTAAGGCGCTAATGCCTAACGTCGCCTCAATGAAGGCGGTCGGCAGCAGCAACTCCATCAAACAGAGCACGGTGCCAACGATTAACCAAAACAGCGGAAGACTCATAGCCTGCCAAAAGAATAATGAAACTGCTAAATCGCCCAATTTGTCGCGGCATCAGCGTTCCTGGCTCCGCAAATTCCGCCAATACAACCGAGTCCAGCCTCAGGTAATATTTTTAAGGTTTCCCCTTAATTCGCCTCAATTTGCTCTTCTGGCCAACTTCAATTATCGGGAGCAGCGATCGCATCAGTGAAGACATTAACGTTTCAACGAAAAACTACAGTGAACGCATGCTCTTTTCCTGAAATTTAGTGGGAAACGCTGGTTTCTCCAATACGCTAGCGGAGCCAACCCCTATTGATTGCCAACTCAGAGTGCTTGAATAACGATTTCTTCTTATGATGGCGCTGTTTTTAAGAGTTCCTTACAATCAGCACAATTCATTTAGCTTTGGGCCGCAACACCGTTTCGGTTTTAGCGAAGCTACCGATACCAAGCGTGAAAGCGCTGTCAGCCAACCCGTCCAAAATCCAAAATTTTATTATCCCAAATCGGTATGACGCTAAATATGCCGTAAACTCAGCGAGCAAAAATCAAAAGATCCACTAGGATTAAACCTAATCTTGGCCTGCTGGCCAGGGTATATGGATAAACTGCAATTTTGTGATGGGCTAGGGCCATTTAAACCAATGACCATGAGTGCAGAGCGAGTTGGGACGAAAACCCGAGTATGTCTGTGGGCAGTCGGGCCGGGGGCCGATAATTGGGCTGTTGGTGAGACCATCGGCGATCGCTATGAAGTCATCGCTTCCCAAATCTGGCAGGATACTCAGCCAGAGACCTCGCCCGCAACGCCAGACACCCTGCCCGAATCGATATTGCCCTATCTCAAGGCCCATCGCTGTCGGGTGCATGTGCCAGGAGTTTACGACATCGTCGAGCAACCGGGAAAAAAGCCACCGTTGATTTTGCTGGAAAACGCCCCGATCAATCCTCGCTCGGGTGAACTGTTCCCGACGTTAAATAGTCAATGGACGACGGTATCAGCAGCACGGCAAATGTCATGGATCTGGCAGCTCTGGCAGCTCTGGCAAGTGCTTACCCCCTTGGGGGTTGCCACGAGTCTGCTAAATGCCGAGAATATACGGGTCGAAGGTTGGCGCATTCGGCTGCTGCAGTTTAACCAGGATGCCACCGCGCCCAAGCTGAAGGATCTAGCCCAAAGTTGGGAATCGCTGATTGAGTCCGCCCAGCCTGCGATCGCGCTCGCCCTTGCCAGTGTAAAACAGGGCATGGTGACTGGGGATCTAAGCTCCGATCAGCTCACCGTTGATCTCAACTATCTATTACTTAAGGAATCCGCCCCTTACCGTCCCCGCTTTCTAGTGGCGGGAGATACGCATCCTGGTCCACAGCAGTCTCGCAACGAAGATGCCTGTTACCCCGTCGGGGAACTACCGGCAATTCCAACACCGCGCATTGCCGTTGTGTGTGACGGGGTTGGCGGCCATGAAGCTGGAGAAGTGGCCAGCCAGATTGTGGTGCGATCGCTGCAGCCCCAAGTCCAGGGACTGCTCGCGGAATCGGGGCACGACGAAAATGCCATTCCGCCTCAGGTGGTAGCCCAGCAAATCGAAGCGGCTATCCGCGTGGTGAATGATTTGGTCAATACTCAAAATGACTTGCAGAGCCGCAGCGATCGCCAGCGCATGGGGACAACTTTGGTCATGGCGGTAGTCGTGCCCCAACGACTGAAGACTCCCCACGGCTGGATTCAGGTCGATGAACTCTACATTGCGCAAGTGGGTGACAGCCGCGCCTATTGGATTACTCCCGATTATTGCCATCAGCTTACCGTTGATGACGACATTGCCGGGCGCGAAACCCTTGCTGGTCGAGCGTTCTATACTGCCCTACGCGATCGTCCTGAGGCCGGATCGCTGACTCAAGCGATCGGCACTCGCAGCAGTCACTACCTGACCCCCCATGTGCAGCGGTTTACCCTTGATGAAGAAGGCGTCTTGCTTCTGTGCTCTGACGGATTAAGCGACAACCAACAGATAGAAAAGGCTTGGGCCAACTACATCGGCCTGATTACCAAGGGCATTATCTCCCTGCAGTCGGCAGTTGATTCTTGGATTGAGCTAGCAAATCAGAAAAACGGCCACGATAACGTTGCGGTGACGCTAATGCACGTCAAACCGTTTTTTGACAAGGTTTACAGCGCAATGCCTGAGCCCCCCACTGAAGAGGTGCCCTCTACGGATGATGATCTTACTGATGCGTCGAAGGCTCTGCTCTATGGTGAAGAGGCCGCGGCGTCTGCGGCACCCCCAATTACGACTGAGGGCGCTCCCAAAGCGGTTATTCCCCGCTGGTGGGTGATTACTGTCGCTTCCGGCATTTTATTCTTTGCGGGCCTCGTGGGTTGGTGGGTGGCTGGTCAACTGGCACCACTCCCAGCCGACAACGAGATTGAGTCGGTGGAATAATTCAAAACCTCGCAGTGTGAGTTCCTGAGGACGCGCTTCTAGCGTGCATTTCTGGACAGATGCTGCAGACCAATATTGAACCAGGGGCTTCTCAACTGAGCACCTTAGCCTGAGTCCGTGCGCCGCAGAGCTTTACGTTGCGCAATATTTATTGATCTTGGTTTTCAATATCCGGAGTGTTTAGTCGCATCCTTTCGCAAGCATCCATTATCCATCTGCCCACCCCCTGCTTTTGGGCGTTTGTCAATAGTCAACCCTGGTTTACCTGTTGACATTTGCTTACATAAACTGAAGTGCTTAGTCACATTATTGATATTCATAGGTTCGGGTGATTGCCGGTCAAACCCTTTATGTAGAGCCGACAGACATAAAATTTCTGCAGGAAAGTAGCAAAACTACCTTCGCAAAAGTTAACTAAGTTGCGTATACTAGGGCCATGCATGGAAATGAGTAGAAATGCTCATTCGAATTTCCCGGTTGGTTCGCCTAGTCATCGTGATGTCAGTCCGCTGAAATCACCCGCTGACCTCCTCCGACCTTACTGTTTGATTAAGGCCGCTGCGACAATGAGACGATGCATCGCTTAGATGTATTCATCAGCCTTGAGCTAGACAACTCCTAAACCGGCGTTCTATGTGTCCTTGTTCAGTAGAACTCACGTGAATGTCATGATTAGCGAGCAATTTCCGTGGTTGACCACGATTGTCCTATTTCCTTTTTTGGCAAGTTTGCCGATTCCCCTACTCCCCGGCAGCAATAATAAAGTTGTCCGCAGCTACGCTTTAGCAGTAGGTCTTGCAGAATTTGCCCTTATTCTCTTTACTTTTGGACGGTACTATTCCCTGTCAGACCCAGGTTTACAACTGGTCGAGTCTTATCGATGGGTGCCTCAAATTGGTCTGAATTGGACGATGGCTGCTGACGGCCTTTCAATGCCCCTCGTGATTTTGAGCGGTCTGGTTACTACCCTTGCTATTCTCGCCTCTTGGAATATCTCCACCAAGCCGCGTCTTTATTACTTTTTGCTGTTATTGATGTACAGCGCTCAGGTCGGCGTTTTCCTCTGTCAGGATATGCTGCTCTTCTTCCTAATGTGGGAAGTTGAGCTTGTGCCTGTTTATCTGTTGATTTCTATCTGGGGTGGTAAGAGGCGTCGCTATGCTGCAACCAAGTTCATTCTCTACACAGCGATCGGCTCTATCTTTATCTTGGTAGTAGCGCTAGCCATGGCCTTTTATGGCGGCACTGTAAGCTTCAACTTCACTGATTTGGCCCTCAAGGAGTATTCTTTACCATTCCAACTGCTTAGCTACGTGGGGTTGCTGGTTGCTTTTGGGGTCAAGCTGCCAATTTTTCCGTTCCACACTTGGCTTCCCGATGCCCATAGTGAGGCTCCTGCAGCAGTTTCTATGATTCTCGCGGGCGTATTGCTCAAGATGGCTGGTTACGGCATTTTGCGGATGAACATTGAAATGCTGCCAGATGCTCACGTGTTTGCTGCTCCTTTCCTAGCGATTTTGGGTGTAGTGAATATCATTTACGCATCGCTGAACGCTTTTGGTCAGGATAATTTGAAGCGCCGCATGGCCTATTCTTCCATCGCTCACATGGGCTTTGTACTGATTGGGTTTGCGGCCTTTACATCCATTGGCATCAGCGGTGCAGTGCTGCAGATGATCTCTCACGGCTTGATTGCTGCGGTCATGTTTTTCCTTTCTGGTGTGGCTTATGAACGCGCCCACACGCTGGATATGACCAAACTGGGCGGCATGGCTCGCAAAATGCCTGTAGCGTTTGCCTTCTTTACGGCGGCAGCAATGGCTTCTCTGGCGCTGCCGGGCATGAGCGGCTTCGTGAGCGAAATCGCGGTGTTCTTAGGAATGGCAACCAGTGATGCTTATACGCTGCCTTTCAAAATCAGCATCATTGTCCTTGCAGCGATTGGTGTAATTTTATCGCCGGTTTATCTGCTGACAATGCTACGTCGGATTTTCTACGGCGATACGGGTGAAGTGATTGAGAAAACGCCGTTAATTTTGGATATTCGTCCTCGTGAGGTCTTTATTGCTGCCTGTTTGCTGGTGCCGGTAATTGGGATTGGTTTGTATCCTAATGTGGCAACGCAGACCTACGATGCCAAGACCATGGCGGTGCTGAATCGCGTGCAGGATACGATGATGCTAGTTGCTGATCGACCTGCTCAGCCGATGTTTAGTGCGATCGCTTCTCCTGAACGGATGGCCTCGTTAACAGCGCCAACCATTATTGAGTAGTTCGTCATTGGTTTAATTCCCTGAATCTAAGGGGCGGCGTAGACTTCTGCGCCGCCCCTTACTGTTGCTTATGAGAGGAAAATCTGCCTGAAGCGCTTAAGTCTCTCTAAGAGGTGAATTACACATTTCCTGTCGAGTTTCTTGGTGCCACCTGCTCGAGGTCGTTCACTCAGCGCCCCCTCGAGGCCACCTTCGACATACTTTTAGCGGGTGCGATGAATCGTCGACAGGCCAACATTAAGCGTTTGAGAGAGCGCTTCGTCCTTCTGGCCTTAATCAGCGGCTATCAGGCTCTGGGCTTGCTTCAGCTTGCGAGCTGACCATTGCCCTCGACGAGTCAGACCCACCAACTGAGTGCGTTCTGCGGGGATTAGAGTAACGATGTATTTATCAGGCATGAAACTTAGGGACCAGGGAACGCTACCAGCGGCCCTATTCTACCTGGCCAATTTCATGTGGCTGACCACTCGTCAAACAAGCGCAGTGATTCCGATTTTGAGCGATTATGCAATGAAGTTGATAAGCGATCGCCCCTAAGCATCAGCAGACAAGTCGCCAAACCGTTGCCGATAACGATCCAGCTCCGCCTCCAATTCCGCCCGACGCTGACGCTCCGTTGCTAGTTGAGCCGTAGACTCTGCCAGCGCTGCCGACAGTTCATCGGGAATCAGCAACTTCTCATCCGTATCGACCCGATAAAAGCTAATTAAAGTACCTTCAACCGCCAATCGCAGGTGAAGCCGCTGGCTGATGTTGTCGGTGATGGACACATACTCGTCTCCCCGTAAGCGATATCCCCGCAGCTTTTCAGGAATCCACTCACCTTTGGGGTCAAACAACCAATATTCCTCGACCTCTAACTGAGCATAGAGCGTCTTTTTATAGGTTTGGTCTTGCGCCTGGGTTCCCGCTGAGGTCATTTCAAAAATCACTGACGGCGTTTGCCCCTCTTCCCAAATCTTGTAGTTGTCTCGTCCTCCCGGTTCAACGTCAAAAATCACCATCACATCGGGAGCCACCCGCAACTTCGGAAAGCCCTGCGCATAGTAGAGAAACTGATTGCTAAGGACGGTGACCTGTTGGCCTGCCAAATATTGGCGCAGCACCTCTAGGGTGATCAGCATGGCATACAAATGCACAAAGGTTTCGGCCACGGGTTCACCGTCTCCCGATGGGTAGCTGACAACGGAGATTTGCGGAGAGGTTAAAGTCATGAGCTGGTCTTGAACGCCCGTACCCTAGTTTAGTCTCTGCCTTGATCTGGAGAGGGAGCAGCCTCAAAACACATGAGTGACTTTTGCTTTCCAGGCGTCAATAGGTCGCTTGGCAGCGAGACATTTAGTTGCTTTTTAGGGGAGCGATCGCCTAGGGTGCTTGTCAAGTGCGATCGCCATCACTTGAGAAACTATTGCAATGAAGCATGGGTTAACTGAAGGTGCAGTGGGTCCCCAGCTGGTGAGATTA
Organism: Cyanobacteria bacterium P01_C01_bin.70; assembly: GCA_039026015.1. Lineage (GTDB taxonomy): Bacteria > Cyanobacteriota > Cyanobacteriia > Phormidesmidales > Phormidesmidaceae > Halomicronema. The sequence continues at coordinate 6,490 of JBCCNE010000234.1, forward strand.
ACGCTGCCCATGATTTGGGGACTGTTTGCGCTGATTGCCTTTAACTTGGTCGATACCTACTTTGTCGGGCAGTTAGGCACGGCGCAGCTAGCAGCGATGAGCTTTACCTTTCCGGTGGTGCTGACCCTGGGCAACCTGGCATTTGGGCTAGGCATTGGCACGACTTCAGTGATTGCTCGGGCGATTGGGGAAGGCGACATGCGGCGAGTGCAGCGATTTACGACCAACAGCCTGACCCTAGCGCTGTCGGCAGTCGTGCTATTTGCCAGTGTGGGGTTGTTTACAATTGATCCGCTATTTCGAATACTAGGGGCGGGTCCCGACATCCTGCCGTTTATCCGCGAGTATATGCGGATTTGGTACTTTGGCATCGTGTTTTTGGTGGTGCCGATGGTGGGCAACAGCGCTATTCGGGCGGCGGGTAATACCCTCACCCCAAGCATCATTATGACGGTGGCGGCAGGCACCAACATCGTTCTCGATCCCCTGCTGATTAACGGGGCCCTGGGATTTCCTCGCCTAGAACTACAGGGAGCCGCGATCGCGACGGTGATTGCTCGGGCCGTTTCCCTCATTGCCGCGCTGCTGGTGCTGCGTTTCAAAGAAAAACTGCTCTCTAGCCAGATTCCGACGCTCCAGGAAACCCTCTGGTGCTGGCGCGATATCTTAGTCGTCGGGCTGCCCGCTGCCGCCGCCAGCATGATTACTCCCATGTCGATTGGAGTCATTACGAGTTTTCTGGCGATACACGGGGCGGCAGCAGTAGCCGCGTTTGGGTTGGCCTCGCGGGTCGAGTCTTTGGCCCTAATCGCCATGCTGGCGCTGGCGTCGAGCATGGG
>JBCCNE010000235.1:0-7247 GCA_039026015.1 Cyanobacteria bacterium P01_C01_bin.70
TCCTAGAATGACTCGCTGTCCGGCATGGCTCAGAAGCTTGATATCCCCTAAAACTGATTCGGTTAGATCTTCGGTCACGAGATAAACAACGGCATCCTGCTGTTGCAGCAGGGTGGTTATGGTTGCGGAATGATCGGTTTCGGCAGTTAGCGACACTTCCGTCAGGGCCAGGGAAGTATCGGAGTCAGTGGAGGCTCGCTCGGTAAGCAAGGGCAGCAGGCTAGATTTGCCCGTGCGAGGATAGCCGGCGATCGCGACCTTGAGCTCAGTTCTGTCGAGTGCTGTCAGCAGTGCCTGCCGCTGCTGTTCCAGTCGAGCGATAATGGCGGCAGTATTGGCTGATGGCAGCGATTCGAGTTCTGCCTGCAGGGCCGCCAGGTTGGTTTTCAGGCTAGCGATCGCCGCTTCCACCTGTTCCCGCTCGACCAAGACCATTGGCTTCGCTGCTGTCGGCTTTGCCTCTGGCGACTGTCGCCGCCACCACCAAACGCCTGCCCCGGCAGCGATTAATCCTGCTACGGTCGTGCTATCAGCAAACAGGTCTTGCAAACCACTCAGCAAACTCAAACTCACCGCGAGTCCTAACCCACCAACTAAGATGGGACGTTCTAAAAGCAGCTTGCGAACCACCACACAGACCCCGCAAATGCCAACACGCTTGGCTACACCAAAGATAAAACCAACTATATTTTAAGGTCTCATTGGAATTTGCCGATTACGGGAAACCCGCTTGAGGCAGAACTTAATCTTTCGTTTGTCGCGTGCTTCAATGCCGTGGCCAAAATCCAAGCCAAAACCAAAATTCTGACGAGGGCAATTGGCACATTCTACAATCGTTAAGTCCCGGTGGCGGGCTACCTTAGTTGGGGTATGCTTGCTCGTATTTGAGTCCAGAGAAGTTGGTCTATGTATCCTCCGCTACCCTTTGGCACTGTGCTCCAGTCGCGCTATCAAATTATTCAACTGCTGGGTCAGGGCGGTTTTGGTCGCACATATCTGGCTGAAGATCAGGGCCGCTTTCAAGAACACTGTGCCGTCAAGGAGTTTTTGCCCCAGCAGGGTGAAGAGCACTTTTCGAGCAAGTCTACAGAATTATTTCAGCGGGAAGCGACGATTCTTTATCAAATTCAGCATCCGCAGATTCCGCAGTTTCGCGCCACCTTTGAAGTTGAGGGTCGCCTCTTTTTGGTGCAGGACTACGTGGAAGGACATTCCTATCGGGAGCTGCTGAACCAGCGGCGATCGCAGAACGCCACCTTCGCCGAAGCTGAGGTGCGGCAGTTTCTCCAGCAAATTTTGCCCGTGCTGGCTCATATTCACGCTAAGGGCATTATTCACCGCGACATTAGTCCCGACAATATCCTCCTACGCAACCGCGATCGCCTGCCGGTCCTGATCGATTTTGGCGTCGTTAAAGAAGTGGTCACGCGGGTGCAACTGTCCGACGCTACTTATCACGCCACCACCGTAGGCAAACCGGGCTATGCTCCCAGTGAGCAAATGCAGTCAGGGCGGGCCTATCCCAGCAGTGACCTCTATTCCCTGGCCGTGACGGCAATTGTGCTGCTGAGCGGCCGGGAGCCTCAAGACATCTTTGACGATGTGAACCTAACTTGGCATTGGCAGCAACATGCTGACGTCAGTTCGGGATTAGCGCAAGTGCTCAATAAGGCCACGAGCTATCGCCCCGGCGATCGCTTTCAAAGCGTTAGCGAAATGGCCCAGGCATTGGGAGCCGCCAGCAGCTTTACGACTCCAGCCCGACCCAGCCCCACCTACGCCCCACCCGCTTACACGCCACCGACTACGCCCCGGCCAGCGGCTCCGGCCTCCCAAATGCGCACGGTGGCCGTCGGTCGGTCGGCCCAATCCACCACGATGGCCACGCCTCAGTCGCCTCAGACCTATCGAGCAGCCACCCCGTCAGTGCTCGATGAAGACGACGGCTCCATTTGGGAAAATCCTTTGGCTGTGGGAGCCTTGGCCTTGGGACTGGCCTTTTTTGCTGGGGTTGGCGGCTGGGGCTTAGTCAATGCGCTCAATCGTCAGCCGGCAGAGCCCGAGCCTGATGTACCCCAAATTGAAATCGACCCTGATCGCCCAGTAGCGCAGCCAACGCCGGCCCCAGAGCCCGAGCCGGAACTGCCCACAGCTGAACCGGTGGAATACACCCAAAACTTGAACATTGGCGCAGGCGAATCCACTACGGTTGAGGGTAGCTTGAGAGCTAACGAGACTGTGAGCTATTTGATTGAGGGCCGAGAAGGCGAGACGCTGCTGGCTCAGCTAGAGGGCGAAGGCGTTTTGATGACGGTGATCTCGCCTAACGGCAACCCTGCCGATGGGCAAGCCAGTCGCGTGCTGGGCTGGACGGGGACCTTTGACTTCACGGGTGAATATACGATTCAGCTCAGTCCGGTTGAGGGGGTTGAGCAAAGCAACTACTCGCTAGCAGTCTCGCTGTCAGAGGGCGACGACTCGGAAGCTCCCGAAGCGCCATCTGAACCAGAGGAGCCGGCCGAACCAGACACCCCTGTCGAACCAGAGGAGCCGGCCGAACCAGAAGCCCCTGCTGAATCCGCCGAGCCCGATATTGTTTCCGAGCAGCGCGTCCGCTTCCCGTCGGGGCAAGACAGTATCCTTGTGGCCAATAGTGCGGGGCCGCTCCGGGTTCGTCGCTACGTCATCAACCTAAGAGAAGGCGAAGTGTTAGAGGTTGAAGTTGAAAATTCGACCGCTCCAACCACCTTTAGCGTGCAGTTGCCCACTGGCGATCCGCTGGCGAACTCCGTCACCCTGTGGGAAGATTCGGTGCCGGTTGGGGGTGACTATGCCGTAGACGTCATTGCCACTGAAGACTCGGAATTTACCCTGCGGTTTGGAGTGCAGTAGCGATGCCACATACCCTCGATCATGGACTGCTGATCACAGGCACAGATACTGAAATCGGTAAAACCGTTGTAACGACTGCTCTGGCAGCCTATTGGCTTAACTCTCGTGCGCCGGAATCTTTAGGGCTCATAAAGCCGGTGCAGTCAGGAATCGGTGATTTTGAAACATATACCCGCCTCTTTGACCTGGCGCAAGATCCCCTCGCGATCGCCCCGCAGCGCTTTGCGGCCCCCTTGGCCCCGCCCCTGGCTGCTGCCCAAGAGGGCAAAACTGTTGACCTGACAGTGGTTTGGCAACAGCTCAGTCAGCTTTTGGAGAGCCGCCAGTGGGTGCTAATAGAAGCGCTGGGAGGCTTGGGGTCTCCCGTGACTGACGAGTGGACGGTGGCCGACTTGGCAGCGGCTTGGCACCTGCCCATTGTGTTGGTCGTGCCGATCAAGCTAGGAGCGATCGCCCAAGCCGTGGCCAACGCGGCGCTGGCCCGTCAGCATCAGCTCACCGTTAAGGGCCTAATTCTCAACTGTTCTACGCCGCTAACGGCTGAGCAGCAGCGCCACTGGGCCCCCATCGACCTGATTGAGCGGCTGACCCAACTGCCGGTATTAGGCAAAATTCCCCACCTTGCTGCTGCCGATGACTTGGCTGCTCTGACTGCTGCCGCTGCTGGGCTGCAGCTAGAGGCTCTGCTGCCGGGAAAGCTGCAGCGCGCCGTCTAGATCGCATCTAATCTCAAGGCCAGCTTGAGCCCTACTCAGGAGAATTGGCCAGAGAATTTTGCGGGCGATCGCCTCAAACTCGACTGGCTGGCCTACGCTAGAAAGAAGTTTGGTCGCAGATTTCATCGCTGGCTTGATGGGGTGAAGTCTGTATCCGATAATCATTCAGTGCAAAAATCATCTGTCTTATTGGCCGTGACTGATACTCAAAGCTACAAAGAAACCGTTCTGCTGCCCCAAACCACGTTTGAAATGCGAGCCAATGCGGCCAAACGCGAGCCTGAGATTCAAAAGTTTTGGCAAGAGCATCAGTTTTATGAAAAGCTATCCCAGACTAATCCTGGCGAGCCCTTTGTGCTGCACGATGGCCCCCCCTACGCCAACGGCTCGCTACATATCGGTCACGCGCTGAACAAAATTCTCAAAGACATCATCAATAAGTATCAGATTTTGCAAGGGCGCAAGGTGCGCTACATTCCCGGTTGGGACTGTCACGGCCTACCGATTGAGCTAAAAGTTCTGCAAAACATGGACGCCGAAGCGCGAGCCAAACTCACTCCCATCAAGCTGCGTTACAAGGCCCAAGCCTTTGCCGAAAAAACCATCGAAGAACAGCGCAAAAGCTTTAAGCGTTATGGGGTTTGGGGTGATTGGGATGCCCCTTATGTGACTCTGCAGCCAGAGTACGAAGCGGCGCAGATTGGCGTATTTGGGCAAATGTATCTGAAGGGCTACATCTATCGCGGTCTGAAGTCCGTTCACTGGAGCCCCACTTCACAAACCGCCTTGGCTGAAGCCGAGCTGGAGTATCCAGAAGGCCACACATCGCCCAGCATTTACGCCGCCTTCCCGATGGTGAAAGCAGCGGCAGCCGTGGAGTCGAAACTGGCCCCCTATCTGTCGGAATTAGGCATTGCCATTTGGACTACCACGCCCTGGACGATTCCCGCTAATGTGGCTGTCGCCGTCAATGGCGACCTGAATTATGCCGTGGTAGAAGTGGCCTCGGGCAAGCCCTTTAAATACCTGCTAATTGCTAAAGACCTGCAAGGGCGCCTCAGCCAAGTGCTCGATAGTGACCTGACCTTCAAAGTTGAATTTAAAGGAGCTGAACTGGAAGGGTCTGAGTACCGCCATCCACTGCAGGATCAACTGCCGACGGATAAGCGGGGTGCCACCAGTCCAGTGGTCATTGGCGGCGACTACATTACGACTGAATCGGGTACGGGTTTAGTACACACTGCGCCGGGGCACGGTCAAGAAGACTTCGTCGTGGGTCAGCGGTACGGACTGCAAGTGCTTTGTCCCGTCAATGAGCGCGGCGACATGACCGCTGAGGCAGGGCCGTTTGCTGGCTTAAACGTACTTAAGGACGCTAATCCGGCGGTGATTGAGGCACTCAAGCAGGCGCGATCGCTACTCAAGCACGAACCCTACCAGCATAAATATCCTTACGACTGGCGCACCAAAAAGCCCACTATCTTCCGTGCGACAGAGCAGTGGTTTGCCTCAGTCGAAGGCTTTCGGGAGGAAGCGCTAAAGGCGATTCGCGACGTCACCTGGATCCCTGCTCAGGGAGAAAATCGTATCACGCCAATGGTGGGCGATCGCGCTGACTGGTGCATTTCTCGTCAGCGGACTTGGGGCGTGCCTATTCCCGTGTTTTATGACAGTGAAACCAACGAGCCGCTGATTAACCCAGAAACGTTGGATTATGTTCAAAAGCTCTTCGCCGAAAAAGGGTCTAACGCCTGGTGGGAGCTGCCGGTGGAGGACTTGTTGCCCGAGCCCTATCGCCACAATGGCCGCACCTATGTCAAAGGCATGGACACGATGGACGTCTGGTTTGACTCCGGTTCCTCCTGGGCGGCGGTGGCCCAGCAGCGCCAGGGCATGAGCTACCCCGTGGAAATGTATTTGGAAGGTTCTGACCAGCATCGCGGCTGGTTTCAATCCAGCTTGCTGACCAGCGTCGCGGTGAATGGCTATGCTCCCTATCGGCAAGTGCTGACCCACGGCTTTACCCTAGATGAGCAGGGCCGCAAGATGAGTAAGTCTTTGGGCAATGTGGTTGATCCTCGCGTGGTGATTGAGGGCGGCAAAAACCAGAAAAAAGAGCCGGCCTATGGGGCCGATGTGCTGCGGCTATGGGTGTCGTCCGTAGACTATTCCTCGGATGTGCCATTGGGCGGCAACATTCTCAAGCAGATGGCGGACGTGTACCGCAAGATTCGTAATACCGCGCGGTTTTTACTGGGCAATCTGTATGACTTTGAGCCTGCTAATGCCGTTCCTTACGATGAACTACCCGAGTTAGACCGCTACATGCTGCATCGCATCACTGAAGTGTTTGACGAAGTGACCGATGCGTTCGAAACCTATCAGTTTTTCCGGTTCTTCCAAACGGTGCAAAACTTCTGCGTAGTCGATTTGTCCAATTTTTATCTTGATGCGGCGAAAGATCGGCTATATATTAGCGCCGCCAATTCTCCCCGACGACGCAGTTGCCAAACTGTACTGGCGGTGGTGATTGAGAATCTAGCGCAAGCGATCGCTCCCGTGCTTTCTCACATGGCGGAAGACATCTGGCAAAACTTGCCCTATGAAGCACCGACGCAATCGGTCTTTGAGTCCGGTTGGGTGAAGCTCGACGAGACCTGGCGGCAACCGGAACTGGCGGAAAAATGGACGCAACTGCGGGAAGTGCGCCAAGAGGTGAATAAGGTGCTAGAACAGGCGCGCTCTGAGAAAGCGATCGGCTCTTCTCTAGAAGCGAAAGCATTGCTCTACATAGCCGATACTGGCTTACACCGGACCCTCAACGCGATGAATCCTACCGATGCGATCGCACCTGGCAGCATTCACGTCGATGAGCTGCGCTACCTCTTCCTCGTTTCTCAGGTTGAGGTACTGGAGACGCCGGAAAAATTAACCGAGGCCAAGTACCGCAGTGAAGCTGACCATATTGGCGTTGGAGTCGTTGATGCCGATGGTGAGAAGTGCGCTCGCTGCTGGAACTATTCCACTACTGTTGGCAAGTTGAACGAGCATCCGACGCTTTGCGATCGCTGTGTTGAAGCGCTATCTCATCAGTTTTAACCTGCATAAAAGGGGCCATGCATATGGTGACTGTTTCTGCACAGCCCACCCAATGAAACCCTTTCGTATCCTGCGAAGTTCAGCGGCTGCTAGGGAACCTTAGAGCCAAAGATTTTAACTGGGCTATACCCATGCAGCACAAAGGGCCTTCTTTAAAGCCTTTGCGATCGCGATTCTCGTCATTATTGTCAATGCCCTGATCGCCCTATCCCTAGCTGGAGCCACCGAAGCTTTTAATACTGGTTTTGTCATTGGCCAGGTAATCGGGCGTCACATTATCATCGCTCTGCTGACAAGTGTGATTGGAAAATTCGTCATCAAAAAAGCATCTTGGCTCATAATGAGCCTGATATATGTACCAATTTTTATCGTGACCAGGACTTACGCATGGACAAATTCACCAAAATCAGGGCTTACGATGCCCTACCCATGAGAGGGGCTGGGAGAATGAATTGACGAGCGACCGCTTGATAGAGGTGACGCTGTAGCTCATCCCAATTGCCTAACTGCTGTTGCCATACTGGCACCTCTAACTCCACA
>JBCCNE010000236.1:0-7175 GCA_039026015.1 Cyanobacteria bacterium P01_C01_bin.70
ACGAGATTTCTAGCCTGTAACGTCATGTGTAGTTGCAGATGAGCGACGTAATCACTGCATGCTTCACGGTTAGAATCAATGCCCTCATTGAGATCGTTAGAAGGTGCCTGCACGTTATCACTCTCCCTATTACAGAATTCATCCTTTCGACAATTTTGAAATTATCACAATACCGTAACAATCTTAGGCAGAGCGAAATGAACCGTAATGTTCAGTGGCCGGGCATTTGGTAGGGGGAGTTCAGCGCCGAACCACAGCCAAAGGAACCGGACAGTTAAGAGCCTAGAGTCAACCTTTAGGGGGTGAGAAAGGAGCATCTTAGAGAGAGATACAGTACTGGCCCCAGCCTGTTCTGTGTGCACTTTGGCTGCTAGACCCTGATGATTTCTTGAAGAGACTCAGCAGCTCTGAAAGAAGTGCATTATGCTGTCAACAAGTTTTGCAATTGATGAAAACGCCACTAATAGCAACATTAAAGCTCTGATTTCAGAGATTTATAGAGATATTAGGACTTAGTAGCTTGTGACTCAGCAACCTAAAATCGTCCATCTGAATATCTTAGACACCGACTACGCCAAGATTGCTGCTGGCGAGCGGATTCCAGACGATCGCCAGCAGCGGTTAGCGTGGGGTAGCGCCACCTTTAATCGCTTGAGCAAGCAAATTGCTCGGTATCGGTACGACAGTCTGGATGAGCAAGGGCGCGATGACTTGCTATGCAATATTGGCAACACGGCTGGCCTGTTCACTCCTGCCGATATGGAAGATATTAATGATCGCTTACGACGAACCGGTCATTTTTATCTGACCGAAGGCGAGCGTCAGCAGGTGGTCAATTGGCTGCAAGATGAACTAGCGGTTGATTTACACACTAATCCTGAGGCTTAACGTAGCCGGTTAGGCGATTGGTCACATCCTGATGCAGCAGCTTTCTGAACTGCTGTAGGATGTCTGACGTTGGCTGGGATGAACGATCATGCGAAACGCCATGATACAGCAGTGGCAGCACTGGAAAAAGGTGCGCTGGATAGCGATTGCGGCGCTGACGACGTTTTTGATTGTCCAATTTGTGCCTTATAGGGTGTTGGCTCAACATCCCCCCAAAGCGATCGCCTATCGTGACGCTCCCACCGCCACGATGGAACGAGACGGGCGGCTCCCTAGCCATCGTAGTGAACGGCTGGCGCAATTGCAGAGCTTGCCCGATGGCACAATCGCCTTACCCAATTTTGTCTTGAATGAGGACACTTTTCAGTTCTCCAATTCGGAACTGGTTAGCGCCATTGATTTACAGCGGGATGCCGTCGCTTGGGAAACAGTGCTGACTGAGCAGCTTGAACAGCTCTTTGGTACCCAAGTTTGCATTGGTGCGGAGGTTTCAGCCTGCGTGCTCACTGCCGCTGCCCAGGACTGGCTGCAAACCCAGCTTGAACGGCTCGATTTGGGCATTGGGGAAGGCATGGCGGCCGCCGTGCTCGCTCTGTGGCAGCAAAATCCGTCGCCGCAGATTCCTTGGTGGCAGCAGTTGATCAATTTTTTGCTGGGGCAAGTGGTGTTTGGGCTGGCGCGATCGCTGCTGGAACTGCAAACCTATATTGCCAACCTGTTTTTGATGCAGGGGGTAACTGAAGTCTTCCAGGCCACTCAGGATGTTCGGGAAACTTTTACCCCGACGGATATCTTGCTCACAGTGCTGGATATTTTTGTGACAGGCTCTCTCAATCCTTTTACGATGGGTATTTACCGCGTTGTCGAAGGGCTCCTGACCGATGGGCACACTCTGACGCCATATCAAATCGAAGATCAGGGCGAGGGCAAATATTGGGTCTACGTTTACGACAGCAACTATCCAGTCGATCGCCCCAATACTCCCACTGACCTGCACGTGGAGTTTGACACGATTGCGAATACCTGGAGCTATCAGCCGATTGCCGATGAGCCGCCTTTCGAAGGGGATGCTCAGAGCAAAAATATTGACCTGACGCAGCTATCTTGGCGACAAGTGGAGCCGGTGGAAGAGCCGCTCTACAAGGGGCCATTCACCTGCCCGTTTTGCAATATTGACGATACGGCTGCCGACGCTGAGCCGACAGTCGATATCACGCTGATTGGCGAAGGTCAGTTGACTGTCACGATGTTGGATGCCAATGCGGCAATTACTCCGATAACTGAATCAGCTGCTCTCGTGCCGTTTAAAGGGGGCATGGATCGCGCCGTCCCCGCTAGCTATCATTTGCCCCTCGAGGCACTGAATAAGCCGCTCAAAATTACATTGGAGGGGATGGCCACCCGAGCACGGCCACCGGCGACGCTGCAAATTACGGGTCCCGGCTACACCGCTGATTTCAAAGATCTGCCCTTAGCTCCAGAGGAAACCTTGACCCTCTATGTGATGGCGACTGAAACAGGACCAGAACTGACCTTTGTCAGTAATCGAGCGGTGATGATTCCTAAGCTAGCGATTCATCTTAATGACGAGAGCCGTCGATACGAGTTTGATTCCTCTACGGCGGAGTCATTTTTGCTGACAGACCGGCGAGTGTCAAAAAGCAGCGGCTTTGAAATCAGCGATCTGAAGTTATCGGCGGGCAAACGGGTGGCGATGGCGGCAAAGGGCGATACCAAGCGGCTCTATTTTGCTGATGATGATTTAGCCGCTAGTGAATATCGGCTAACCGTGCGCAATCGTATCGTGATTCGCGATCGCATCCAGGTCGGTGAACGTCAGCCCGACTTCATCAACTACACCCTCACCTACGAGGAAGACTTGCAGGCTCCCAATGTCACTGTCGATGGCGATACCCAGGCCTACTTTGACTATGATCCGGCGTTTGTGGATCCGGCAAATCAGCCTCGCGATGAACTGCTAACTAATTTTGAGCAGCGCAACTTTCCCATCGCGATTGCCTATGAACCTCTCATGACAACTGGTGCCTCGGGACCGCTCAAACTTATTCCAACTCAGGCTGAGCCTATCGCCGAGAGAGTATTTCAGGGTCGCCTCAGCAAGGCTGAACCCAAATAGTCGCGAATTTCTATCTACAGGATGAAGTTCCGCCGACATCAACTTTTCTAGCCGCGATCAACCACAGCAAGAGCTTTAATGCGCCAGTCTAGGATGTCAGGTATCGCCCTATAAAATCAGCCGCCGCTGACCAAGAATGTTATGTGGATGGGCGATCACAGGATGATTTGAATGCGATTGCCCCCCAATGACAAGCTGATCTTCATGGCAACTCATAATCAGCAGCGAGGTAGCGCGATCGCGGCCAAAAATATGATTTCATAACTGCAATGGACGATGCCGAGCCAGCTTTTGACGCTGGAGCTAACCATCGCGTGCCCTTGCCGGAGGAATTGGAATGCCGTTTTTGCTACGGATATCGGACTGGATTGATCGCATCAGCCGCTGGCTGGGCTGGTTGGCGATCGCCCTCACGCTAATCATGACGGCAGTCGGGGCGTATAACGCCATTACCCGCTATCTAGGGCAATATCTCGGCGTCAACCTCAGCTCCAACCGCTATATCGAAGTGCAATGGTATCTTTTTAGCCTCGTTTTCCTGCTGGGAGCGGCCTATGTCTCACAAAAGAATGCTCACGTGCGGGTCGATATCATTTATAGTCGATTATCCGTCAAGCAAAAGGCCTGGATTGATTTGGTCGGGTCGTTAGTGATGCTGCTGCCGTTTTGTGCGATCGTGATTTACTATTCCATTCCGGCGGTCGTGAATTCCTGGAGCGTCTTCGAAAGTTCGTCAGACCCCGCAGGCTTACCGCGCTATCCCTTAAAAACGGTGATTCCGATCGCCTTTGCCTGGTTGGGCAGCCAAGGCATCTCATCCGCTATCAAACAGGTCGCCATTATTACAGGTCTAACACCCGCCACCGCTGAGGAGAACGCATCATGAGCGAGATTCTCGGCCCCTTGATGTTTGTGGGAGCGCTGCTGTTTATCTTCACCGGCTATCCCGTTGCCTTTGCACTGGCGGGCTCAGCACTGCTGTTTGCCGGCATCGGCGGGGCGCTGGGACAGTTCGACTGGATTCTGTTCTCCGCCCTGCCCAACCGCATCTTCGGCATCATGAGCAACTACGTGCTGCTGGCGATTCCCTTCTTTATCTTGATGGGCACGATTTTGCAGCGATCGGGGCTGGCCGAAGACCTGTTAGAAACCTTTGGCCTGTTATTTGGGCGACTGCGAGGCGGCCTGGCGATCGGCGTTATTCTCGTAGGAACCTTGCTAGCGGCTGCTACCGGCGTTGTAGGCGCTACGGTGGTCTCGATGGGCATGATTTCCCTGCCGATTATGCTGCGATATGGCTATAGCCCATCTTTATCGACTGGCGTGATTGCCGCTTCCGGAACGTTAGGACAGGTGATTCCGCCTAGTGTAGTGCTGATTGTTTTGGGCGATCAGCTGGGAGTTTCCGTCGGCGATTTGTTTCTCGGGTCTCTCGTTCCAGGATTGGCTCTCTCCAGCCTCTATCTGCTCTACGTTATCGGCGTTGCCATCTTTCAGCCCGACCAAACGCCGGCTTTACCGGATGAAATGCTCGACATTTCGAAACTGGATTTGGCAACACGAGTCTTCAAAGTAATGTTGCCGCCGCTCGCCTTAATCCTCATTGTTTTGGGCAGCATTTTTGCAGGAGTCGCGACGCCCACTGAAGCAGGCGCAATGGGCGTTTTGGGGGCGTTAGTGCTCTCGGCACTGAATCGCCGTCTGTCCCTCAAAACGCTGATTCAGGCTTTGGATTCAACGGTCGAACTCACGACCATGGTGATTGTTTTGCTGTTGGGGGCAACTCTGTTTAGCCTGGTCTTTCGAGGGTTGGGAGGTGACGAAACCGTAGAGCAGCTATTGTTAAATCTACCGGGTGGTCAAATCAGTTTTCTGCTGTTTGTTAACCTGCTCGTCTTTTTCCTCGGCTTTTTTCTCGATTACTTTGAAATTGTCTTTATTATTGTGCCGCTGATGGCTCCGATCGCCCTCAGCTTTGGCTATAACTTAGTGTGGTTTGGCGTCATGTTAGGCGTCAACTTGCAGACCTCTTTTCTGACGCCGCCGTTTGGTTTTTACCTGTTTTACCTGAGGGGAGTTTCTCCACCGGAAATTAAAACCACAAGCATTTACCGAGGGGTAATCCCGTTTATCACTATTCAAGTAATTGGGTTGCTATTGCTGATTCTTTTTCCCCGGATTGTCACTTGGCCACTTGCCACCTAAAGTCTGCATCTGCAGCCGCAAACGGGAACGCTATATTCTGCGTCCCTCCAGCCTAAAGGGCGCTTCAGACATTAACTTTGCTCAGCAAAAGCGAAGTCATTGAAGCCCAGTTCTGACGTAGAGAACCACCGGTTAGAATCTTCGCGAAAGGCTTGCCAAGCGTCAAATACCTTGCGATAAGACTCATTGTCTGAAGCGAGTTCCTCATATAGTTCAAAGGCGGCCGTTTGCGCCTGGGCCATAATCTCATCGGAAAAGCGCCTCAGCTCTACCCCCTGGTCCAACAGGCTGGCTAACGCTGGAGGATTGAGGGCGTCATAGCGTGCCATGATGTTCAAATGGACTTCGCTGGCGGCGGTTTTCAGAGCCTCTTGATATGAGGTCGGCAGGTCATTCCAGGCATCTAAATTGAAGTAAAAGGAATACTGGGAACCCGGTTCCCACCAGCCAGGATAGTAATAGATGGAGGCCGCCTGATAAAGGCCCAGCTTTTCGTCGTCGTAGGGACCGACATACTCCGCTGCATCGATGGTGCCGAGCTGCAGAGCCTGAAAAATTTCGCCGCCGGCTAAGTTCTGCACGTTGATTCCCAGCCGCTCCATCACCAAGCCTCCCAGCCCCGGAATGCGCATATTGAGGCCCTGAATATCGGCGACTGAGTTGACTTCCTGCTTCCACCAGCCGCCCATTTGCGTGCCGGTGTTGCCGCCGGGAAAGCTAATGATATTGAAGTCGGAGAGCAGTTCGTGAATCAGCTCTAGGCCGCCGCCCTGGTAGAGCCAAGCATTTTGCTGACGATAGTTAAAGCCAAAAGGCACAGCCGTATCGAAGGCCAGCGCTTCATTCTTACCGCGATAGTAATAAGAGTTAGTGTGTCCGGACTGCACGGTGCCCTGCTGCACGGCGTCCAGGACCTCCAGGCCCGGGACGATTTCGCCCGCCGCCGATAGGGAAATTTGAAACTGACCGTTAGTGAGTTCACTAACGCGCTCGACAAAAACTTCGCTGCCGCCATAAACCGTATCAAGACTAGGCGTGTAGCTAGAGGCCATGCGCCATTCCACTGCTTGGGTTTCGTCGGTCTGCACAACCGGACTGCCCTCAGAACTAGCATCCGTCGATGGGGTAGATTGCTGGCAGGCGGCGATCGCCACTGTTGTCGCGGCACCGGCAGCTGCACCCGTAAAAAGCTTTCTTCGTTTCATGCTGACTCCAAATTCCTCGGCCGCGTCATCAATTAAATATAGTTAAAGACTTGACGGGATCAGCGTTACCGCGCCCGCTTCAACTTTATAAGCTAGAGGCTGCCCCCTTGGTTGTCAAAATATTTAGGTAGCTAAACGATGACAGCCCTCAGATATTAAGAAAACAACGCTCCGTTAAGCGTAGGCAACAGGAGATTAATGATTTGTTAACTGGCGGCCAATGGCCGACTGATAAAGTATGACTGCAGCGTTTTCGCCGCTAATGCAGGCGAACAGTACTCTGCAGCCCATGTTCTCAGGCAGCATAGCGTGCCTCACTAGGCGAGGAAGTGCTGTTTAAACGGTAAATTACCGGCTGCAAATTTTCTGGTCGGGGCGTTTATCGGCTGTTTTCAAGGGGGCTCATGGCTGCTTCGCTGTTGTCTGATGCAAATCAGCGTCTGGCCCAGGCGCTGAAGCACGTTCGCATTTCTGCAGACGCCAGCGAGCGGCTGAAATTTCCCAAGGCCAGCCTCAAAGTGGCAATTCCTGTACGGATGGATGACGGCTCTCTGCGAGTATTTGAGGGCTATCGGGTGCGCTATGACGATACGCGCGGGCCGACTAAAGGCGGAGTTCGGTTTCATCCGAATGTGACGATGGATGAGGTGCAGTCCCTAGCGTTTTGGATGACGTTTAAGTGTGCGGCGGTGAACTTGCCTTTTGGGGGAGCGAAGGGGGGCATTACGCTTAACCCCAAG
>JBCCNE010000237.1:0-7138 GCA_039026015.1 Cyanobacteria bacterium P01_C01_bin.70
AACTGCACCAAAATGCCGTAAGCCACTTTTTCACCATGCAAGACGCCGTGGCTGGCAGCTAAGTGAGTCAGGCCGTTATGAACAGCATGGGCCGCCACCGTGCGGCACTGCGCTCCACCAAGTCCGCCCATAACTCCCGCCAGTAAAACACAGGCATCGACGACTTCGCGCCACGCCTCGCCCCCCGGTTCAGCTAGGGCGGCGGCCGTCTTTTGCAGCAGCAAGTCTCGCAGCACGCGCGCCTGCTGTACGGCCGCAATTACCAACGTCTGATCAGAATTACCGCTGCTCACAGAGCCCTCGTACCACTTCGCGAGAGCATCGCCGATCCCGGCGACGAGGGTGCGCTGGGGAGCAGTTGCCACCAGGTCGTAGTCCAAAATCAGCAAATCGGGACAGCGATCAAGGGCCACGTCATAAAGAAAAGCTCCGGCATCAGAATACACGTTGGAAAGCGCTGTCCAGGCGGCGCAGGTAGCTGCCGAGGTAGGAATCGTCACTACTGGCAGGCCCGCCTGATGGGCAACCAGCTTGGCCGCATCCATCGCTTTGCCACCGCCAACGCCAATAATGACGTCGGCCTGGTGCCCCTCACGGTCATTGCGCAGTTGGGCCAAAATGGTTTCGCTGCAGTCGGCAATTGGGGCTGCCGTCAAGGCGGTTACATCGTTCAGGGCGGGTGCCAACAGTGGAGACGCTTGCGCCAGGGCGCGATCGCCCCCGACGATCAAAGGTCGCTGCCCAAGAGCGGCGATCGCAGCTCCGAGAGTTGGCAAAATTCCGGCTCCGCGTCGGACTTGGGCAGGAGCCACCATCAAAGGCGGAAAAGTGGTTGCAGTCATATCGTTCAATTTTTCAATCGTCAAGCGGTTGGTTCAGTCCGTTCGGGCGCAGCGGCCTCAGAAAGCGTGTCAAAAGCCTCATCAAAGACCTGAATGGCCAGCGAAGAATTTGCCCCAGAGGTCTTCAGAGGCTGGACCTGTCCTAAATACACCAATTCAGAAATGCCGCCCGGTTTATGCACGATGGTACGCGCCCGAATGGTGGGAGACGCCCCCACGCTGGCCAGACGGCTTGGCTTCAGCAAATTATCGGCAGCCTGCTGCAGAGTTGCCTGCAGTTCCGTGGGAGTAATCGTATCCGGTACCTTGATGACAATCTGGGCGGCACCAGAGTCATAAACCGTGTTGTAGGGCACTGCTCCAGGCACGACTGTCGTCGTGAAAGGCTCAAAGCTGAGGCCAAACATGCCTGCTGTCAACACGCCCATAAAACTGGTAATGCCGACTAGCCTGAAGCGAAACCCCCAATTCAGGGCAAACGCTAACAGGGTAATGCCCGCCATCGTCAGGGCGGCAATCCCAAAATATTTCGTGGCTTCTAAAAATTCTGCGGGAGTGGGCATGGCAAGTTTGGGGAACTCGTGTGCTATGGACAGCTGAGCTGAACTGGCGTTTGACAGTCCATCTCTTTTCTAGTTGAGGCTGCCAGCCTCAACTAAACATGAAGCTAGATCCTATCAGGTTCAATTAGAGTGTTCCAGCGGCTCGACCAAAATTTAGAAAGGACCCATACAACGATCCGGAGAGAATTTCCTTCAGTAGACCCCAGATGCAAGAGTTTTTTAAATGGAGAACTTCAAGGGAAGGGCTAATACCGCTTTGAACAGAGCTGTTTGCCAACTCTGCCGAGGCGTAGATTTTAGGTCTACGGTCATTACCAAAAAGATGACTCCAGCGGGGTTGTGGGTATGCTTTGGGCAACGACCAAATCCGTAGGAGCATCATTGGCGATTGCGAGTATCATGTGCCAAGCCAAAATTATTGGCCAAGCTGCTCTTTGGTCTGGCCCCGTTTGACCGCTTTATTTTGAGGAAAGATTCATGCTGACAGTTCGCCGCCGTGTTGGAATGATTTCAGCCAGTGCCGCGATGGCTTTGCTGGCAACCGGATGTGGTGAGTCCAAGGTTTCTCAGTGCAACCGCCTAGCGGAAATCGTCAACAAGGCTCAAGGCTTTATGCCCGCATTTGAAAGCAACATTCAGCAGTTCAGCGCCAATGCTGCCCAGGTTAAAAGCTTGGATGACATCAAATCAGCAGCAGACCAGTATGTAGAGGCGGTTAACGGTGTGGTCAATGATTTGGATACTCTAGCGGTTGAGCTCGAGGGGACTGAACTCAACGATGAGCAGCTAGTTAGCTATCGCGATCGCTATATCACGATGGTCGAGGGCTTTAGCGTTGCCCTCAATCAGGCCAGCGACGCTATGGGCATCGTGCAAGACGTGCAGACTGAAGCTGATTTGCCCGCCAAAATTGAAGAGTCGCAGCAGCAGACCGTACAGGCAGTGCAGCAAATCCAGGAACTGTCGGTCGAGGAATCAACCATTATCAACGAGGTTAACACCTACTGTGGAGCTGAAGGGGCTGGGCCCGTTCCTGCTGCTCCTGAAGGGGAGACTGCTCCTGAGGGAGAGACTGCTCCTGAGGGAGAGACTGCTCCTGAAGGGGGCGAAGAGTAAAATAGCAGAGTGGCAGGGGGTTGGCTTGGTGCCGCCTGTCTGAAAGACATCGCCTGCCCGGTGCCGCCGCCCGCGAGTGCTTTGGCGCTTTTAGGACGGTCATCTTGCCCGCGAGCAAGATTAGTCTTTCCCCATTCTGCATTTGGCTTGCCGCTATCAGGTTTATTTAGTTGCGATCGCGTCAATGTTCGTAAATCTGGCTTATCTGCTCCGTCGGCCAACTGGCACCACCCACTACGCTCTCAACTTATTGCCATATCTGACCGCTTTGCAGCCCCAGTATCTGGCGACTCCTGCCAGTGGTTTAGAACAGTACCATGCAGTGCCCGCCAACATGACGGCTGAATATGGCCTGCGGGGACATTTGCGGCGACTGTTGTGGACTCAATTGCGCCTGCCAACCCTATGTAAGAGGCTGGGTGCGCGATCAGCCGCCAGTGATTTGCTCTTTTCACCGATTACCGAGGCTCCACTGTTCACCAACCGTCGCTTCGTAGTGATGGTGCATGACCTGATCCCGCTACGGTTTGCAGTATCTCGGGCGCAAACTTGGCTGCATCGTCACTACGTGCCGCGGGTTCTCACAGCTGCCGAACATGTTCTCTGTAATTCTGAGGCGACAGCGGCAGACATTGTGCAGTTTTATGGCCTCAGCGCTAAGAAAATCACGCCAATTTTGCTAGCCCACGATGGCGCTCACTTTCGTCCGATGGCGCTAGAAAGACAGAATTATTTTTTGCTGCTGGGGCGGCAGACGCCTTATAAAAATGGCGCGATCGCCCTACAAGCCTTTGCCCAACTGGCCAATCGTGATGAATACGAACTGTGGATAGCGGGGCCCGATGATCCCCGCTATACGCCTGCCCTGCGCAGTCAGGCTGCCGCCTTGGGGATCACCCCTCAGGTCAAATTCCTGAACTATGTGGCTTATGACCAGTTGCCCAAGCTGCTTAACCAGGCTCAAGCCTTGATTTTTCCTAGCCTGTGGGAAGGCTTTGGGTTGCCAGTATTAGAGGCCATGGCCTGTGGCACCCCAGTAATCGCATCAAACCGAGCGTCAATTCCTGAAGTGACAGGACAGGCGGCCCTGCTGGTTGATCCCCTGGATGTGGCGGCGATCGCCAACGCTATGCAACGGCTGACCCGCGATCCTCAACTGCACCGTCAGCTCAGTCATGCCAGCCGCGATCAGGCGGCTCAGTTCAGTTGGGCACGCACGGGACAAGCCACTGTGGAAGTTCTGCAAGCCCATTTGTAAGAAGTTCAGAGTTCGGAATTCAGCGTGCAGAGTGCGGAATTCGGAAAACGAAAACCCAAAATCATCTATTCATCCGCCTGAAATTTTGGCAAACGGTGCGTCGCTGCGCTGACGGCACCTTATACAGATTCTCCAAACTCTGGCTACACATCCTGTTCCCCGGCCCCCTTGCTCCCGAAGCGCTCCATTTCGATCTGTAGTGCTATTCCGGAGAAATGGTATTACTCCATGCACCCACCTATTCCATCCACCTCACTTTGCTCGCTTACCATTTATCCTGCCACCCTCACACTCAATTACCCAGCTACCCATCTACCAACAAAGTCGCCTGACAGAGCTGCCGAAAATGGTCACCGCGTACTTCGAAGTTGGCATACTGGTCGAAGCTGGCGCAGGCCGGGGAGAGCAGTACGGCAGCAGCATTGAGCTGAGGGGCAAGCTCGGCGCTACGCTGCACGGCCCGCTCCATGGTTTCTACAATCTCGTGGGTGGTGTAGCCAACTGCGTCCAGCCGCTGGGCAAATCGAGCAGCAGCGCTGCCAATGAGTAATACGTGGGCGGCCTTGGCCTGAATCTCCTGCAGCCAGCCAGTATCGTCGCCCTCCTTGGCCTCGCCGCCCGCAATCAGAATGGCTGGGGCCGCGATCGCCCGTAACCCCACTACTGCCGCATCGTAATTTGTCGCCTTACTGTCGTTGATGAAATCGATACCCTGCCAGGTCGCTACCCGTTCGAGTCGATGAGGCACGCCGGGAAACGTTTTGACCCCATGGGCGATCGCCGCTGGTTCCAGACCCGCCAGGTGAGCCGCTGCGACCGATAACAGCAGGTTTTGCTGGTTGTGCTGACCCACCATCGACAGGGCATTAGCCGCCACAATGGGCGTATCGTCAACCTTGACCCAACCGGCCTCGATGTAGGCCATAGGTTCTAAAGGCGCGATCGCCGCTCGGCCCCCAGTGCTTGTCCAGTGAGCATCGGGAAACAGCTTTGGTGCGTGAATCCGGAGATAGGGATCATCGCCATTCACCACGGCCTGATCAGCCTGATGCAGCAGTTTGGCCTTGATTTGAAAGTAGTTTTCTAGGGTTTTATGACGGGCTAAGTGATCGGGGGTGAGGGTTGTCCATAGGCCAATTTGGGGAGCCAGCGTCGAGGACGCCTCAATCTGATAGCTGCTCAGTTCCGCAATCACCCAGTCTGGGGGGTCGGATTCCAGCGCTAACTCGCCGATCGCGTTACCGATGTTGCCACAGGCTGGCGCCTGCAGGCCTGCCGCTTGAAAAATCGCCGCCGTCAGCGCCGTAACGGTGGTTTTACCGTTCGTCCCCGTGATTCCGACCCAGGGGCGATCGCTCAGGCTCCGCCAAGCCAGTTCCGCTTCTCCTATCACCGTTTTGCCCTGCTCTCGAGCGGCCACCAAGGCTGGGATATCCCACGGCACCCCAGGACTGACAACAACCAAGTTGGCCTGATCTTCGCTGCCAAAACTGTGACCCAGTTGTACCGTGATGCCATCCGCCTGCAATGCTGGAATTGCCGCTGCCAACAAAGGCTCAGCGTTGCGATCGCTCAACACTACCTGCCACCCCTGCCGCGCCAGCAGTCGTGCCGCCGCGATCCCCGATTTGCCTAAACCAATAACATGTGCCTGTTTTTCCATAACGCCAGAGAGTGCAGAGTACAGAGTGCAAGAATGCGGGAATATAGAGCTCAGAGTGCGGACTTAGTTCTTAGTTCTTGGTTCTTTGCTCTCATCACCTCACCCACTCCACCGATCCCACCCACTCCATCGACCCATATCACCTACGGGCAAGGCATTTTGACTGTAGCCAACCGGATTAGAAGGTAGCTTTATCCACAAAGTGCCTGGCCTCCCCACTTACCCTCATACCGTCATTCCCTCACACGCCCTCTACCCCTTCACGATCGCCCCAAAGTCAGCCAGCACGCGCGCGTGATTCCGCAGTAAACCCAACAGATTTAGCCGATTCTGCTTGATTGCCGGATCTTCGTCCATCACAAGGACACTATCGGGGCCGTCGAAAAAGCGGCTGACCACAGGAGCAACATTTTCGAGGCCCGCAATCAGTTGCGGGTAGTCGCGATCGCGCTGGGCGGCTGCCGTCAGGGGCAAGAGAGTCTGTAGCGCTGCGTAAAAAGCTCGCTCGGAGTCTTGCTGAAAGCGCCCGAGATCAATCACTACCGCCGGATCGAGAGCGGCGGTATCAAGAGTGCCTTGAGCAGCCAATCGCGCCGCCCGGTTAACGGTCTCGTAAATCTTGGCCAAGGTGCCATTCTGACGAGTGAATTGCAGAAAGGTCGCGCGATCGCGGACGTCCAGCAAATCAGTCAGCGCACGCTGGGTGTAGGTCGGATCGTTCTCGCCAAGTACGGCATTCACTAGGTCGTAGTCAATCTTGAGGTCATCTTGCAGCAGCGTCTGCACCCGCTGAAGGAAGAAATCCTGGAGTTGCGATCGCAGGGGTTCGGCACTGTTTACGGTTAGCTCGGGATTTTCGACAAAGGCAGCGACGACTTGCGCCAGCAGGGCATGCAGATTAATGCCCAAATTAGCGTCCCAGGTGACGGTGACAATGGCGTTAGCGGCACGGCGCAGGGCAAAGGGATCGGAAGAGCCTGACGGCAGCATGCCTAGGCTAAAAATGCCGACTAAAGTATCCAAGCGATCGGCCAGCCCTAGTGCTTGACCGATGAGGGTTTGCGGCAGGTGATCGTTAGCCCCACGGGGCAAATAGTGCTCCGCAATGGCGACGGCGACCGCCTCGGGTTCGCCACTATGACGAGCATATTTTTCGCCCATGACGCCCTGTAGCTCGGGAAATTCGCCCACCATCTGAGTGACGAGGTCGGCTTTGCAGAGATGAACCGCGCGGTGTAAGTGCTGCCGTTCGGTTTCACTCAAATCGAGCTGATCGGCAATGAAAGCGGCGATCGCTGCCGTGCGCTTTACTTTCGCCCCCATGGAGCCCAGCCGCTCTTCGAAAGTGACGGCATCGAGCTTGGTGACGAAACTGTCGAGGGCGACAGCGCGATCAGCGTCAAAGAAGAATTTGCCGTCCGAAAGCCGCGCCCGAATAACCCGACCGTTGCCCTCAGCAATTAGCTCAGACCTTTGGGGATCGCCATTCGATACGGTGATGAAGTAAGGCAGTAACTGGCTCGTGTCGTCTGGCTGTAGCACTGGGAAGTAGCGCTGGTGGCTCTCCATCTCCATAATGGCTACTTCTGGCGGCAGCTCCAAGAATTCTGGCTCAAACTGACCGACAACGGCCGTGGGCCATTCCACCAGGTTAGCGACCTCGCTCAGCAAATCAGCGTCAATGCGGGCCACTCCC
>JBCCNE010000238.1:0-7135 GCA_039026015.1 Cyanobacteria bacterium P01_C01_bin.70
ATTCGATCGCTACTGGGGTATGAAACAAGGGGCCGACGCTTACATCGCCAAACCCTTTCGCCCTAACGAAATGGTGGAAACAGTCAAGCAGCTTCTCAGGGGACGCTAGAAAGCCGCTGGCTTCCTAAAAAATTTCCCATAGCGGCTGCGTTTAGAGTCCAGAGTCTATAAGGACAACTGTTGGTATTCCGTCTGCAGCATGCCATCCTCGACTGTGACGGTCCTTGGCGTCGGTTGTTAGTCAAATACTATGCAGAGATCCCGTGCGCCCGTAGACTGTTGAAGAACCTAAAAAATTTCTAAAGGGCGGCAACATGCGGATCTTGTTCGTGGCGGCAGAAGCAGCACCGCTGGCAAAAGTGGGCGGCATGGGAGATGTCGTTGGCTCCCTGCCCAAGGTGCTGCGCAAAATGGGGCACGACGTTCGCATTATGATGCCGTATTACGGCTTTTTGCCCGACAAAATGGATATTCCCAAAGCCCCAGTCTGGCAGGGATATGCCATGTTTAATGACTTCTCGGTGTATGAAACGGTGCTGCCCGGTACGGATGTGCCGCTTTATCTGTTTGGTCATCCGGCTTTTGATGGCCGCAACATCTATGGGGGCACTGACGAAGACTGGCGATTTACTTTTTTTGCCAATGGCGCTGCTGAGTTTGCCTGGAATTTTTGGAAGCCGCAGATTATTCACTGTCATGATTGGCATACCGGCATGATTCCTGTGTGGATGCATGAAACGTCAGACATTGGGACGGTATTTACCATTCACAATTTGGCCTATCAAGGCCCCTGGCGCTGGAAGCTGGAGAAAATGACTTGGTGTCCCTGGTTTATGCAGGGACACAACACAATGGCTGCAGCGGTACAGTATGCCGATCGCGTCAATACAGTTTCACCCACCTATGCTCGGCAAATTCAAACCGCTGAATATGGCGAACAGTTAGAAGGCCTGCTGTCGTTTATTAGTGGCAAGCTCAGCGGCATCTTAAATGGTATTGATATAGACATGTTTGACCCTGAGGCCGACCAGCAGTTAGCCCAGCCATTTTCGATGACCTCGATTGAAAAGCGCCGCTTCAATAAAGTCAAGGTGCAGGAGGAGATGGGGCTAGAGGTCAACTCCAAGGCGTTCTTAATCGGGCTCATCAGCCGCCTAGTAGAACAAAAGGGCCTGGATATCGTGTTGCAAACGATGGACCGATTTTTGGCCTATACGGATGCTCAATTTGTGCTGCTGGGTACGGGCGATCGCTATTACGAAAATCAGCTTTGGGAAATGGCCTCACGATATCGGGGGCGAGTTGCGGTGTATCTGATGTATAGCGAAGGCATTGGGCGGCAAATTTACGCTGGTGCGGATGCCTTTTTGATGCCTTCGCGGTTTGAGCCCTGCGGCATCAGCCAAATGATTGCGATGCGTTACGGTTGCGTACCGATTGTTCGTCGCACGGGTGGCCTAGTCGATACGGTGCTGCACCACGACCCTGCTGAAGGCAAAGGCACCGGCTACTGTTTTGACCGCTACGAGCCCCTCGATCTCTACACCTGCATGGTGAGAGCTTGGGAAGGCTTCCGCTATAAAGAGGCGTGGCACAACCTGCAGCAGCGCGGCATGCAGCAAAACTTCAGCTGGGATAAATCGGCTGTGGAGTATGTGCGGCTGTACTCCGAAATTTTGGGAATTGATTATCAAACTCAGCTTGATGTCAGACCTCAAGCAGCTGCGCCTGAGCCCCAAAAAGGGCCGCCCGTTACAAAATTAGCCTAGCAGTTCTCCCAGTCGATGATTTCGGCGCTTGCCTTTGCCGCTCACGCCCGCTGACTAGAAAGCCCAATACGCTTGCCAAATCTTAGGTTTCTAAATTGGCATAGCCTTGTAGGTGGATAAACCGCTCTAAGTCTGAGAAGGTTGTGGCATGGGCCACGGTAGGCGTTTCATAACCCTTTAAGTTAACGATGTAGCGGCGAAAGAGGTCTTCGAGACCGGGCATTTTGGCAAGGTAATCGAAGGTGGTTTCGCCGACTGCTACGTCGAGCCCCAATTGCTTGGTTGAAGATTCAAATCGAAAGGCCGCATTCACGGTATCGCCGATCGCGGTGTAATCCGGCTGCGTGCCAGTCCCGGTGTTGCCTACCATTGCATAGCCGGTATTCAGGCCCGCCCCTACCCGCAGCGGAAACGGCAGGGGAAATTGCTTGTGCAGTTGGGACGTCATTTTTGCCAACTCATTCATCGCGTGCAAAATCTGCAAGAGGTCCTCAGGGCCAACGCTTTCAGCACCATGGATCCAGACTGCCATCACCGCATCACCGATATATTTATCGATCCAACTGCCGTGATGACTGATAATTTCGCCAGCCCGGCGAAACCAAGTGCCAATAAATTCAGAAAGTACGCTCTCATCAAGCTGCCGACTCAACACTGTATAGTCACGAATATCCATTACCATCACTGAGATCAGGCGGCGCAAATGCAGCGTGGCTGTCGCTGTCATGTTTGCATTAATGGCATCGAAATCATTGGCTGAGCGATCGCCTGTAGGGCAGAAAAACTGCAGCTCAGTTTGCCCAAACGTGAGATGGTCGCTATCCGATAAATTTACCGGCACGCTGACCCGCCGGCCATTAACAAACGTGCCGTTACGGCTGCCCAAGTCAATTAGGTAGAACTCTCCCGTTTCCATCATCTGCAGCATGGCGTGATTACGAGAAATCCACCGATCAGGCAAGACTAGATTGTTATCGTCGCTTCGGCCGACCGTCCAGCAGTTGATGCCAACTAATGATATCTGGCGGGTTCCAGACTCAGTATTAAGAACAACGTAAGGACCTTGAGGTTGAATCACGGAGCCTGATGTGACTAAAGAAACGGCAGCAGTGACCAAAAAAAGCGGAAGTTAGGCTGAGTCGGTAGAGCAAGAACGAACTTACGCTAGTCGAACGGTGCTGAACGTTGCCAACCATAATGGCTCACTCGGTCAGCTAGATCAATAGCGATCGCTACCCTAAACTGATAAATTCCTAATCTACCCTAGAGGCAGAATGCACTTCCCAAGAACAGCAAATCGACAATCAGCGTACTTAAAACTGCGCCGCTAAATGCCCACCAACAGGCTTGCTTTGACTGCAATGGTAGTATTCCCACGATCAGCAAGCCAAGCGCCACTACCATGCCGCGACTCACACTGACTAAGTTTTGTAGGGAGTTAGCCGCTTCCTGCAAGACTACGGGAATCCACTCTGGCTCGACTACCATGACTTGACGCCACATCGGCAGCAGATGAGTCCAATAAATGTAAAGGTCAGTCACTGCTGTGCCAAAAAGCGAACCGAGAAAAAAATAGCTGCCAACTCTTCCTCGCCCCCGTGAAAGTAGAAAAACCGCTAGCGGCAAGCC
Organism: Cyanobacteria bacterium P01_C01_bin.70; assembly: GCA_039026015.1. Lineage (GTDB taxonomy): Bacteria > Cyanobacteriota > Cyanobacteriia > Phormidesmidales > Phormidesmidaceae > Halomicronema. The sequence goes on from JBCCNE010000238.1 coordinate 3,399, forward strand.
CAAAGTTTCCACCGGCAAATGCCACATCGGCTCTGTACGTAGCCAGCCCCAATAAAGTGAACCCGCCAGCCAAGTCCAGGTAAAACCCGTTAGCAAATCGCCCCACAGCCGAGTTGCCGTCCGAGAACTCAAGCTAATGCCCACCAGCAACCAACCACCGGTTAAGGCAAGGCTCAACCAGGGAAGCGCTCGCACTAACGGCGCTTGAAAAAAGACGGGCACTACAACTAAAAAAATCGCCGCTATCCAAACTTTTGCCCGCTCAGTAAAGAGAATCGACGGTGCAGCCAGCATGAGCAAAGCATTGATTCTTTGGCTAGTAGATTTCGAAAGGGGAGAAAAAGAAAACAATGGCTTTCTCAGGTTTTTAACCCTTCTTAACATACCACAAGATTTTTAGTTACGTACCCGGTTAAACCACGTCCTAATAAAAACTCCAGACCTGGAGAAGGAAATGGTTTGACAGCAAAATTAAGGGCAGATTTTGAGGGATTTTAGATAGGTATTCGCAATATCTGGGCAAAGCTGGCAAGGAAAATGCTGTGCACAGTTATTAAAGTCTCTGGGTGAGTTGCCGCGAGGCTGCGTTCTGAATTCCATGCCGAAATCTTAGAAGCAGATCCATCGCGTCCGCTTGCCGATTATGAAAGGTTAATCAGTTCACATCACAGCCTGACAGCAGCTGAGTGGGTAAACTCATGTAAGAGAATAGACCGAGCTTTGATTTATCTAGATTTCTTCTATTCGAACTGATGGCAATAATGCTGAGCGTGCATCACGGTGGTACTTAATCGTTAACTAAATTTTTATTTTTGTGGACCTGGCAGATGTCTATAACGAATTCCGTTTTATTGGTGGCAGATAGCAGCCAACAAATCTCCCTTGTGCAGGCAATTGTGATTGGCATCGTGCAGGGGTTAACCGAGTTTTTACCGATTAGCAGCACCGCCCACGTCAAAATTGTGCCGGTGATTTTGAACTGGGGCGATCCGGGCGTCACCTTCACCGCCATTGTGCAATTAGGCAGCATTGTCGCGATTGTGGGCTATTTTTGGAGTGATATTCGACAGTTATTGATGGGGGTCGGGCAGGCGATCGCCCAGAAGGATTATCAGGCTCCTGACTTTCGCGTCGCCATAGGCATCATCGTCGGCACGGTTCCTATTGTCGTGTTGGGGCTGCTGGTGAAATTTGGGCTGCGAGATGCTTATGAAATCTTTGCCCGCAGCTCATTTGTGATTGCTTTGACGTCGATTGGTCTAGCCATTTTTTTAGGGATTGCCGAAGTCACCGGGGGGCGCGAGCGCGGCTATACCAAAGTGAGCCAGTGGGATGGTATCAGCATGGGGCTGGCCCAGGCGCTGGCTTTGATTCCAGGGGTATCGCGGTCAGGCTCTACCATAACAGCGGGGCTCTTTATGGGGCTCGATCGCCCGACCGCTGCACGTTTTTCTTTGCTGATGGGCATTCCGGCAATTTTGGTCTCGGGCTTAGCCGAACTCAACGAGTTATTTACGCCAGAGGCCGGCGTGGGCACTGTTGCCGCGATTGCGGGCGTCGTGGCGTCAGCGATTTCCTCCTACGCCGCGATTTACTGGCTGATTCGTTTCTTAAAGGATCACACCACCTGGATTTTTGTGTTTTATCGCATTGGCTTTGGGCTGGCTATTCTCTGGGGCATTGCGTCAGGCAAGCTGTCAAAGTTCTAAACCTTACGGCATGATGAAGAGTGGCGCGTCGCTGTTTCTCGCGGAATTGCGATAAGTTGCGTTGCGAATTTGATGCGGACTTGTGCGGCCCGACATCTCTTAGTTTTGGGGAACGAGGTCAGCTCAACCGGCGATCGCCTATTTTGGTTCCCTTGTCCCAGTCCATCTGTTTTTATGAGTCAGTCGTCTACACGTCCAGCGGTAGTCAGTCGAGTGCTGCCCCATTCCATTGCCGAAGAGCTTGGATTTGAGCCCGGCGATCGCCTAGTCAAAATTAATGGACAAGCCCCCCGCGACCTAATTGACTATCAGTTTTTGTGTGCCGACGAAGAGCTAGCTCTGGACGTCGAAGACGCCAATGGCACCCCCCACTATGTCGAACTGGAAAAAGACTACGACGAAGACTTAGGCTTAGAATTCGAGACGGCTTTGTTTGACAGCCTGATACAGTGCAATAATCGCTGTCCGTTTTGCTTTATCGATCAGCAGCCTCCGGGCAAGCGGGAAACGCTGTATCTCAAGGACGATGATTATCGGCTGAGCTTTCTATACGGCAGCTATTTGACGCTGACCAACCTCACCCCGCCAGAATGGGAGCGTATCGCTCGGATGCGGCTGTCGCCGTTATTTGTCTCGGTGCATGCGACAGAGCCGCAGGTGCGATCGCGACTGCTCAAAAACCCCCGGGCCGGTAAACTGCTGCAGCAACTGGCTTGGTTTCGGGAGCAGCGATTGCAGATTCACGCGCAGATAGTTGTGTGTCCCGGCATTAACGATGGCCCGCATCTGGAGCGCACTCTCCAGGATTTGGCCAACTTTCATCAGAGCGAAATGCCCACGGTGATTTCGACGGCGGTGGTGCCGGTCGGACTGACCCGCTTTCGTCCCCAAGTCGATCAACTGATTCCCGTAACGCCAGCGAAAGCCCGGGAAGTAATCGATCAGGTTAAGGCGCTGCAGGCTCGATTCAAGGCTCAATTTGGCACGACCTTTGCTTGGCTAGCCGATGAGTGGTTTCTCATTGCGGGGCGGTCGTTGCCCACCGCAGCCGATTACGAAGACTATCCTCAGTTAGGCAATGGCGTCGGCTCAATCCGCCAGTTTTTGACCGACTTTGATGTTGCGGCGGCGCGCCTGCCCACACAAATCGCCGTGCCACGTCGCTTGACTTGGGTTGTTGGCAATGCGGTCGAACAAGCGTTTCAGCCGATTTTGCAACGGCTCAATCAGGTTGGCAACCTCACCGTAGAGATGGCGGCAATGAATAGTGACTATTGGGGCCAGGCCATTACCGTGACAGGATTGCTCACGGGACATGACCTGTTGCTGCATCTGCGCGATCGCAACCTGAACGAAGGATTGCTGCTGCCCAAGATTCTATTGAAACCGACGGATCCCGATAATCCACAAAAATGGCTTTTTTTGGACGATCAAAGCGTAGAATCAATCAGTGACGCTTTACAGACGACTATTTTTCCGGTAGACGGTGTAGATGGATTGATAGAAAGATGTATTCAGCCGATTTAGGCTTAATTATTGGGAAAATTACCGTAAACTAAACCGGTTAGTAAAAATACGTTTTGCGCGGCTGTCCCCAACCGACGCTTTGGCCACTTAGCCTCAAAAATTCTATGCAAAAAGGTATGTTGTCTCCCTGGTTTGTACGTGTTCAATTTGGGCTGGTGATCGCCCTACCCGCTGCTGTTGGAGTGGGCTTGGCAGAATCAGCAAAAGCCCTAGAGGCTCCATCTTCTGAACCCATGGCCAAAGCCTCCCTTGCTAAGCCCTCAGCAATTGAGCGATCGCGATTGCCAGAACCGGCCATTACTGCAAGTCCGCAGGTCACCATTGAGGTAGCGGCGGTGCCACTGTCAGAGCCAGGCCTGGAGCGATCGTCCCTTAATCACCTCAACTCTATTGCGGCATCCGGGCCATTAGCGCCGGTAATGCCGTCTTCAGAGTCCGGAGCTCATGTGCCAACGTCAACCCCTGAAGCTCAAACCTTGGCGCCTGCCGATAGCTCGCAAA
>JBCCNE010000239.1:0-7114 GCA_039026015.1 Cyanobacteria bacterium P01_C01_bin.70
GTTGCCGCCAGTGGCCTGGCGCGATCGCCTGCCGGCAATTGCTCTAGCCCTGCTGATTGTGGCGTTAGGGCTACAGCCCAACTGGCTCTCCCGCTGGAGTGAGGTGACGGCTTTAACTTGGCGATCGCCCGCGATCGAAGTCGCCCAAAATTTCCCTCCCGACTTGCTGTAACGCCTGTGTCTTTACCTTCTTTGCTGCTGACTGTGTGCCATGACTAACACTCTGTCCCCTAACACCACGAAGCATCCGCTCCAGCCGTTTATTGAGCGGTTGCTCAGAGCTGAAGCCCTGCTGCCCGACACCGAAAACAACTTGATGCAGGTGGTCGGCATCCTAAAGAGCTACGGCGTCGTGTTGGATGCCTATGCAGTCAATCTGAAATACATTGCGAATCACCAGTTTTTGCTGCTGTTTCCCTTCTTCAAGTATTTCAACGGTGAAATCACCCTGAATAAGCTGCTCAAGCACTGGTGGCACGATCGCATCAACTACGAGTACGCGGAATACTGCATGCGGTCAATGTTATGGCACGGTGGTGGCGGCTTAGATGCCTATCTCGATACCGACGAGTTCAAGCAAAACTTTGAGCAGGCTATCCAAGCCCAGCTCAAAGGCAATATTTTTATGCAGGGGCTGCACCGGCTGTTCCCCGACTTTTTACCAGAGCAGGTACGGCAGTCAGCTTATTACAGCGGCCTCGGTCAGTTTTGGACGGTAATGAGCGAGATTTTTCTCACCCTGTCTGATCTGTACGACCAAAAGCGTATTACGTCGATTCCTGAGGTCGTAGCCCATATCAAAGATGGCTTAGTGGCAGCGGCGGCTCTACCCATTACTTACAGCGTAGAAATCAAGGGCGATCGCTACGACCTGCTGCCCGCCGCCGCCGGATTAACCTTTCTCATGGATACTGCAGTGCCCTACGTAGAGGCCATTTTCTTCCGGGGAACGCCGTTTTTGGGCACGGTTTCCTACAACGCTCAGGCGCAGCAAATCTCGCCGGAACAGTCTCGCTTTGCCTATGGGGCGCTTTATGCCGATCCGGTTCCCGTCGGCGGCGCGGGCATTCCCCCCACGCTGCTAATGCAGGACATGCGCCACTTTTTGCCCGACTATTTAGCTGATTATTATCGCCAGAGTCTGCGGGGCGATGAAGATGTGCGGGTGCAAATCACTCAAAGCTTTCAGAAATCCATGTTTTGCGTCACGTCAGCGGCGCTGCAGGGCCTACTTCCCCATGCTGCCGATACGTCTGACGCGGAGGAGCAGGCAGCCAATCAAGCCTTTTTAGCCAGCTGGATGGATCGCTTGATGTCATCGCGGCTGGCTGTCGCCAATTTGCCATCAGATTAACCAACGCCACTATTTGCGGGATTTCAGTCATTGGCCGCTCAGAACCCGGCGATAAAGACGGCTTGAGGGCGATCGCGCAATTCCTTTACCTACTGCCAGCCCTACAGTTTTCAAGCTGCCCTTGACAATTCCCGACATATGGGAAATTAAGATGCTGAGCACTTCACACCATTTGACCGCTCATATCAGCCTTGGCCTTCTATCATTCGTTGCTCTGAGCGTAGATTCATGACCCATGCTCCTTCTTCCCACGCCCTCCTCCTCCTCGGCAATCAACTCTTTCCCCACAGTCACTTGCCAACCCTGGCCTCACTACCGGTTTTTATGGCTGAGGATCATGGCCTGTGCACCCATTACCGCTATCACAAGCACAAGCTCATCCTTTTTCTATCAGCGATGCGTTCCTATGCCGACGCGCTCTCGGCAGCCGGGGCGCAGGTCAACTATCACCGGCTGACTGCAGAAACGGCGGCCCAGACCTACGAACAAAAACTCGAATCTTTTCTGGTAACGCACGATATTGCCACCCTGACGGCATTTGAAGTTGAGGATAAATTTTTTGAATCGCGCCTTGCTACTCTATGCGCTTCGCTCAATGTCGAGCTGAAGCTCCTCCCCAGCCCCATGTTTCTCGTTTCCCGTAAGGAGTTTTCTGAGTATCTGGCCTCGTCTAAGAAGCCATTTATGAAAACGTTTTACGAACAGCTGCGCAAGTCGCGCGACATCCTGATGACAGATGAGGGCACTCCTGTGGGCGGTAAATTTAGCTTTGATGCTGAAAATCGCAAAAAACTGCCCAAAAAACTCGAACCGCCCTCTACGCAATCGTTAAGTCATCCTGACCATGTCGCCGCGGTTGCTGATCTGGTTGATGCCCTCTTTGCTGCTCATCCGGGCGACAGTGCTGCATTCTGGCTGCCGACGACGCGAGAACAATCGCTGGCTTGGCTTGAACAGTTTCTAGAGCAGCGCTTTCAGCATTTTGGTGCCTATGAAGATGCCATTACTTCCCGGTCAGATATCGTCTACCATTCGGTGCTCAGCCCGATTCTCAATATGGGCTTGGTGACGCCAACGGAAGTGATCGAGCGCGCCACGGCCTTTGCCGAGAAACACGATGTTCCCTTAAACTCCCTGGAAGGATTTGTGCGACAGATTATTGGGTGGCGAGAATTTATTCGGGGCATTTACCAGCACTACAGCGATCGCCAAGATACTGAGAACTTTTTTGGCCACCAGCGCCAACTCAAACCCTGCTGGTACGACGCTTCAACGGGCATCCCGCCCCTTGATGATGCCATCCAAAAAGCGGTGCGCCTGGGCTACAACCACCACATCGAACGGCTGATGATTGTCGGCAACATTATGCTGATGTGCGCGGTAAACCCGAGAGAAGTGCATCGCTGGTTTATGGAAATGTATGTTGACTCCTCCGATTGGGTCATGGGTCCCAATGTGTATGGCATGGGACAGTTCAGCGATGGCGGTATTTTTGCCACCAAGCCCTACATCTGTGGCTCCAACTACCTCCTTAAAATGAGCGACTACAAGAAAGGAGAGTGGTGTGATGCGATTGATGGACTGTACTGGCAGTTTATCGATACCAACCGCCCATTTTTCAAGAAGAACTATCGCATGAGCGCTATTATCGGCAATTTAGATCGTATGAGTGCGGAGAAAAAAACACGCATTTACAACGCTGCCGACGAGTTTAGGGAAAGGGTGACAGAGTAGAGGTTCTAAGGGTTTTTGCGCCTGTGCTGCTGCCAATCGATTTGCCACAGCCAAAAAACTGGCGGCCTTAGAAAGCAGCGGTGAGGAAAGGCTACCCGCCGTTTTTTAAGTGGTCAAAACTCAGCCAGAGGGGCTGCTTGGACATTACTGCCTCAAAGGAGACCGCGATAACGGATAAAGACCAAGATTGCGGCCCACGCTCCTAAAGCCACTTTGAGGGCTACCAAAACGTTCAATATGGGAACCCAGCCGCCGCTGATTAGGGTTCCGGGGACACCGTGGGAGAGTTCAATGCCGATCAGCGACAGAGTGGCGATCGCAATAAAGATTAAAACTGAAACCTTTTCAAGGGTGGCCGCCTGCCAGCGTTTATAGATCCCCTCCATCAGTCTAGAAGAGGTGGTGATGGCCACCAGCCCGATGGCGGTGCCGCCCGCCACCCCCGCCGCAAAGCCCCCACCCGGACTCAAGTGACCGCGAATCGCCAGTTCAATGCTGACTAGAGCGGCGATTGTGGCTCCCAGTCGCGCCAAAACGATAGAGGGCTCATCCGTAAACTGGTAAATGGTGCAGGAGGGCTGCTCATCGGCGAGTAAAAACCGCACCCCCATAATCGCCAGGGTAAAAACCACCACTTCAAAAATAGTGTCATACAGGCGGTTGCGAAAAATAATGCCGGACACCGCGTTTACTACGCCGCTGTCGTCGATAACCATCTCCACGGCGGAGAACTCGGCAGTATCGACTGCAGGGTTGGGAAACACCAACATTTTGAGGTAAAGCGCGATCGCGGCGGCAACGTAGACCCACTTCATGATTGGCCCTCCAGCGCATTGCGTAGATCGATTTTGGCCGGTGACGGAGCGGCTGGCTCTAGCCGAAGCGCCCGAGAAAAGTTGACGTCGGCCACCTCAGTGGGCAAAACCGCATCAATTAAGTCATAGAGCTGTGGCAGACGAACGCTTAAAGTGTACGGTGCGCTGTCTGTAGCCGACACAGGTTCGCCAACCACCAGGCTTGTCGGTAGACAAACAGCATGGATTTCCTTGCCTTCTAGAGCTCGCTGTAGCGCCTGCGGATTGTCGAAGGGCACAACTTCCAAGCGCAGTTGATGAGGTTTTAACAGCGTTCGCAAAGCCGGAAACAGTCGCTGCGACATGGGCGGCTGGGTCTCGGAAAAGGGCGTTGTCAAAACCCCCAAGCGCAGGCTCATCGAAGAGCGCACGGCAATCGCATACAGCGTAATCGACAGCATCGTGCCCACGAGGGCTTCGGTGAGCGCCACGTCCGCTGCGCCAAACAGCGCATAGACTAGGGCCGCCACTGCGCCTAAAATGCCGCGAATCACAAGCGCATGATAAGGGTTAACCTGCGTCACCAGCATGCCTGCAGTCAAGGGCAGCAGGATAGCGATCGCGACAATGTACAAGTTTTCAGACATCTTCCACTCCTGTGCTCGAACAGTAGGCCAACACGTAGCCCAGCACCGTGTTCCAAATTGCCAGAGAAATAATCGCCATCACCAGCAGCGGCCACTCACTGGGAATTTTAAGCAGCAGGCCCAGAGTAATGCTCATAGAACCCAACGTGTCAGCTACCGAAAGGCTGTGTAGCTTAAACAGCACCGACCGTCGCCCCAGCAGCGGGAACGTGCCCCAAAACCAGAAGATAACGCCGAGCACCATAAGGCCATAACTAAGGATGCTGATCATAGTTCGTTCATCCGTCTCATGACGTGAGCTAACAACATCAAAGCCGCATTGCCAACACTCAGAATCAGTACGCCCACAAGACCAATCATCCAGTCATCTCGCAGCACAGAAACGACCAAAATCATGATGGACGTTTTGGTGGCGATGCTGGCAAACGCCAGCATTTTTTGCCAAATATCTTCGTCTTGCCAAGCCTCATAAATAGGTATCAGCAAGGCTAGAATCATGGCGATAAGAATACCGTTCATAGGAGTCAGAGTACAGATTTCAGAATACAGAGGAAGGCGATATCTTGTGCCTGTCAATGCAGAATTTGGAATGCAGAAAATTAAGCTTCAATGTTTCTAGCGGATTTAGTTGCAGGTTCGGTTGCGGAGATAGAGCGTTTTGACTTTGAGCGCGATCGCCGGCGAATGCGATGCACTTCATACCAGCCATCTTCGTGATATTTGAGCACAATTGTTTTGGGCGTAAAGGTGATTAGGAAAATGTCCAAAAATATTAGACCTGGGGTTCGATTAGGTCGGACTCTTTCTTTAACAGTGTCCTCTTGATTGTGAGGCCGAAAGATGATTTCAATCGCCTCGGCATAGGCTGTGGGAATCGCCACGACAATTTCCCACAGCACATGTAGCCAGTCTCGTAGAACGGCCGTCAGGGTATGATTGCGCGGCAATATTAGAGCAATACAAACGCCAATTGCGATGTTGGCAAGACTCAAATCGGCGGTTAATAAAAACCAGATAATCAGCCGTAAGGCCAAATCAAGATAGCCAATCATGCTAGCACCATCCCAAAGAGCAACAACAACATGAGACTCATGGCCCCAATCAAGTGGTCAAACTGTTCGATTAGACGTGGAATTTTGAGCACCATTTGGCGGAATATCAAGACATAGGCTAGCCAGCCCAAGGCAATGGTGACTAAAGGCTTGATGATGTTAGTGAGCGAGTACGCTTCATAGTAGACAACGTTGGCTAAAAACAGACCGCCTAGCAGTAGCGCCATAGCGGCCCAAAAACCAGATTTAACAGTTGCTTTTGCGTCAGGACGGCTAGGCAAAAAGATAAATTTAGCAAAGGAAATCGCCGTTCCCAAAGCCGCAATATTCATGCCAATAACCTGCCACGGCAGCAGGTTTTTCATGGTCAGCACTTTAGCTCCAAACCCTGACAACAGAGGAAATCCGGAGATAGAAAAACTGGCGATTGCTAAGGCAATCCACAGCGATCTGGGTAGAGGCTCATGACGCAAAACTTTGAGGTTGCGGCTGGGCAAATTACCGGTAATTAAAAACAATGCTGATTTTACTAACCCGTGGGTCAGGGCATAGAACCCGCCCACTTCCGGAGCCGCCAACACAAAGCCTAGCTGCGACACGGTATGAAAGGCCAGCATCCGTTTAGCATCTTTTTCAAATACCGCATAGCCGACACCAAGCACGGCTGTTCCTACCCCAAACAGGCGGACAATGGGATCGATTTCTGGAAACATCAGGGCCCAGCGGGCCAGCGGAAAAATACCGGTTTTGACCACGACTCCCGACAGCATCGCAGAGACCGGCGTCTCGGATTCAGAATGGGTCAGCGGCAGCCACAGCCCGGAGACAAAAATGCCGCCTTTGGTGAGCAGGCCAATAAAGAGCAGGCCGATCGCGTCTAAAGGTGCATTTTGCAACGCGCTGAAGGCAAAGGACTGAGTCTGCTGATAGACCAGCGCGGCCCCCAACAGATAGAACAGCATGGCCGTGTTGCTAACAAACAGATAGCGAAGCCCTACCCAGACCGCGCGATCGCTGCGGGGATAAGCAATTAGCAAAAATGCCGCAATCCCGATCACCTCAAGGGCGACGTAGAGGCTAATCAGATCGGCACAGACAAAAACGGCATTCACACACCCGTGCAAAATAACGGTTTGAGTGTAAAAAAACTTAGATTTATTCTGCTGCCAGCAATAAAAAACAACCGCAGCGGTCACCAGAGCATTGGTGAGAATGAAGAAGCCGCTGAGGGTATCCACCATCAGCGTCACGCCAAAATTATCTAGCAGGTTGAGAGTCAAGGAGGGGGCCGCCAGCCAGGCCCAAAGGCTATAGGCAAAAGATGTCAGCGCTACCCCCATAGCCAATATGCGACCTGAGCGGGGCATGAGATAGCTGCTAAAACCGATAAAAAGCGGCAGGGTTAACCAAGCGATCGTGAGCGTAGTCATGGCGTATGGCTCCGCTCAATCTCGTGGGTATCTAGCGTCGGATTGTCGCGCGCGAGCTTCATCACCCCCACCAGCATCAAGGCCTGAATCGAGAAGCCAATGA
>JBCCNE010000240.1:0-7109 GCA_039026015.1 Cyanobacteria bacterium P01_C01_bin.70
ACCATCCCTGAAGCGTTACAAGATCCATCACGCCGTTGCCGAAAATTACAGTGCATCCATCATCCTACCGAGATTTTAAATCCCTTACCAGGAGGTATCTTTAACCTTTTCTGTGATTTAAGGCATCGTCATTATGCGGCTCTGTGATTTAAGGCATCGTCATTATGCGGCTGACTGATGTAAAGAGTGTCTGAAAAAGTCTCCTAGCCATTGTTTGGCTACCTAAACTACCCAGAAGCAGTTATCGTAATGTGGGTGTTTACGACTCTTACTGAAGGGATTTGAGTTAATCTCTGCGGCGTCAAGCAATCCCTTCAAAATCATTCACTAAGCGGGCGATCGCCACCACTCTATTGATGTCTATAAATATTGATAAAAAGCGCTTCCTAGCTAATGCCGGAAGCGCCTTGAGACCCAAATTTTAGAACAGGAGAATTATGGAGTCTTTAGCTCTTGTCTGTCCGAGAGTAATCATCTTGAAAGCGAACAATATCGTCTTCGCCCAAGTACTCGCCGTTCTGCACCTCAATCAAAACTAGCGGAATCACGCCCGAATTTTCCAGGCGATGAGTAGTGCATTGCGGCACATAAGTGGACTGGTTGGTACAGAGCAAAGTCTCTTTGTCACCACAGGTAACTTTTGCCGTTCCCGACACGACGATCCAGTGCTCACTGCGGTGGTGGTGCATTTGCAAGCTCAAGCGGTGCCCTGGTTTAACCTCAATACGCTTGATTTTGTAGCCGCGACCTTCTTCTAATACGGTAAAAGACCCCCAAGGACGAAGCTCAGTAGCGGCAACCCGCTCTTGCATCGCCATGGACTGCACAGCAACATTAGTCTTAGACTCAGTTAACTCTTGAGTTTTAGGCACGACAAAAAACCTCCAGGTTTCGATGTGAAATTCTGACTACAGTTTTTGAAAAAGCGATTCCCATTGGTAATTTCAGAGTTCCCAACTTGAGTGGTCGGTCATCAGAGTCAAATACCCTGTCAGTCTGAAAGAAACCGCACACTTGCGCAGGGACACTTGAGATAAGCTAGCCTTAATCTCGGGAATCTGACTACAAAATCCAATCGCCACACAAAAACTTTAAGCTAAAGATGCAGACGACAAGCTTGATTAAAGATCTTTTTGTCAGCAACTTGGTTGCTTCTTAAAACTAGTTCGTCACAAAACCATGCTGGAAAACTCTGAAACAGCATCGCGCCCAATCGCTACAGAAACTCCCGACAAAACGTTTAGGACTTCCCCCTTAATCCGCTTAACGCTGCTGCTGTTGTACGCGGCACTCACCTTACCGCTGCCAGTCTTGTCAGGGGTGACGGCAGCTCCCGTATCACCATCTGCTTTGTGGATAGGTATCGGACTAGGCGGCATTTTGCTCTATGGCGGTCTGAGCGAACAAGTTGCAGTCGATGCCGTGGGGATTACTGTTCGTTATCCCGACTGGATCGGGTGGCTGTTGCGGCGACACTGGCAACTGCAGTGGACTGAAATTACTGCCCTCAAACCCCGCACCACGGGACAAGGGGGATTGGTCTATTACTTTGTGAGTGATGAGCAACAGGCTTTTTTATTGCCTATGCGGATTGCGGGCTTTGCCGCACTTTTACGCTACGTTGAAGCCCATACTCAAATTGATACCTGCGATGTGAAGCCGCTGGCTCAGCCGTGGATGTACATCATTCTTCTGGGCTTTAGCTTACTGCTGCTACTGGTGGACGGCTGGATTCTCTGGACGGCGGCTCACTGGGTTGGGGGAGGCGCATAGGCTTTGGCACCCCTGTTGGAGCTGGCAGCAGTTTCGCTGATATCGCCCCGAGGCGATCGCCTGCTGGATACCGTTTCTTGCCAAATTTGGGCGGGCGAGTTTGTAGCTCTGCTGGGGCCTTCTGGTGCCGGCAAATCAACCTTATTCAAACTCATGAATCGGCTCAAGAGTGCCACTGACGGCGCGCTATATTTTACCGGCAGTCCTTTGACAGCGGTGCCTGTGCGGGAATTGCGGCGGCGCGTCATGTTGGTTGGTCAGAGCAGCCAACTGTTGGGCATGACGGTTAAGCAGGCGCTGCACTATCCGCTAGCAATCCAACAGGTTTCCCCCCAAGAACGAGAAGTCAGAGTTGGTGAATGGCTCGATCGCTTACAAATTCCGTCAGAGTGGCTCGACCAAACGGCGCTACAGCTTTCTGGCGGACAACAACAGCAGGTGGCCATCGCTCGCGCCCTGATCACCCGGCCCCAACTGCTGCTGCTGGATGAACCCACCTCAGCCCTCGATTTAGGAGCCGCCACCCGCATCTTGAAAGTTATCCGAGAAGAGGTAGAAGAATCTAGCCTCGCCGTCGTAATGAGCAACCACCAGCTAGACCTTGCCCAAACCCACTGCGATCGGATCCTCTATCTCGAAAATGGCCAGCTTCAGCTTGACCAGTTGACCAATCAGGTTGATTGGGCCGAACTCCGCCAAAGATTTCTCACAGCAGACGCTCAGACCCAGGAAGAATGGGGCGACTCAGACGAAGCGCTTTAGCCAAAGATGGTCGATTTCCTGACGCCATCTCTTGACCGGAGCAGTCAGCGAGGTAATCAACGATGGCAATGTAAAAAAGCGGCGATGACTCTATCTGTCAGCTAGCGGCTGTCATCACTTATTCAAAACTGAGACGGGATCGTAAACCGGCAGGGAAAAAGCCCATTCGGCGCTCAGGTCAGGATGTGTTTTGGATGGCGGGCTCAAGCGACTGCCGACAAGTCAGCCTGATTAATCCAAAAGCGGGTCAGCACAAACGGAGCCATAGAGTGAATTCGCAACGTTTTCACGCCGTGGGCGGCCAACGTGACGCCTTGAATAAAATGCTGATTAGGTTTTCCCGGTTCCGGCTGGGGCAAAGCGGGCAGCTCAGCCGTTTTGACTATCGACACACAATGACCGTCGGCATCAAGCGTCGAAATAATCAGCGGCTCAACGCTAATAAAGCCAACGTCGAGCTCGGCAATGGCCGGTCCGATATCTATTTTGAGTCCGGCCTTGTGATAAAAGGCCATTAGCGTCAGCGATGATTTATCTATTTGAAAGCGGGGATTAGACGGACGCAGGGCGATCGCTGACTCAAAGCACACCTGCTGAGAGGCAAATTGATGATTGACTAATTCAAAGTTAGCCAGCGTATGCAGCGGCAGACAGTGCCAGCTAGAGGCGGCATCTGCGATCGCCTCGGGGGCAGTTGGTGATGTTGCGATTAAAGGCTTACCGGGGGCGGCAACCGTTTCAATGGCTGGAGTTTGCATGAAGGCCTGATGAGGTAGACATCCCTGTGACTCATCAATCTCTACAATCGCTGCCCGAGAAATCGCGCAGGAAGGGCGTTGGGGCTGTGACAGCTTTAAGGCTGGCATGGTGGCAGATCCAAAATGTTTTACACATCGGCATTGGCCGACCGAAGCGAAACCAACAAAAGGCAATTTCATTGAGAGTCGATAGTTACACTATCAACTTCATGAAATTTTTACATGGATTTTTCCTTTGCTCCGGAGGTTTTTTTAAAAAAAGTTGTTGTTTATGGCTCGAAATGGGCATCATATGCGGCCATAAACCTCCTCCTCAGCACCACCTGCTTAAAAGATTCAGATGCATTTCAAGCAAAAAAGTGCCCCAAACGTTGACTTTAGGGGCTGGTGTATACCGAGGTAAATCCTGGGAATAAGCCAGGTAGGTGAGCAATTTTCCCTCAACACTGACGAAAAATCAGGTATTTATCCGCAAAGCCGCCTAGATATAGACTTTATGTGCCAGCCGAAATGGTGGCATAGCTACCAAATAATTTCAACGTTTCCGTGCAATTGCGGAGCTGCTGCAGACTCTCCTGAGTCTGTTCAGCGGCTAAATTCGCTTCCAAGTCCAAAAAGAAGAGATATTCTCCCAGCGATCGCTTGGTGGGGCGAGACTCAATGCGGCTGAGGTTGATGTTGGTTTGGGCAAAAATCTCCAGCGGCCTTAGCAAAGCTCCCGGAGCATTAATTGGCAGGCTAAAGGCTAGAGAAGTCTGGGCGCCCTGGGCAGATTCAGTCTTTCCCAAAATCCAAAACTTGGTGCAGTTATCCGGCTGGTCGTTGATGGTGTGGGCCAAAACCGGGAGCTGATATAAGTCGGCGGCCCAGGCAGAGGCGATCGCCGCCGTGTCCGCTTTTTCGAGGTAGCTTAAAGCTTCAGTTGTTGAACGCATTGGCACCAGGGTGGCCTGGGGACAGTGATCGCTAATCCACTGTTGGCATTGCCCCAGCGCTTGAGGATGCGAATAAATTGTCTGCAATTGCTCTAGACTCTGCGCGTGGGTAATCAAGTTATGGCGAATCGGTAACACTAGTGCCTGCTGAATGCGTAGAGCCTCTAGCTGCCAGAGGGTATCCAACGTAACCGCTACGCTCCCTTCAATAGAGTTTTCGACGGGCACAATTGCCAGGGCGACTGCGGCTTGGTCAACCGCCTGAATCGCCTGCAAAATGCTGGGATAGGCCGTCAGAGTTAGTTCCTGACCTTGTTGCTGCAGCCAGGTTTGATACGCTAAAGCCGCTTGTTCCGAAAAAGTGCCCCGTGGCCCCAAATGCGCTATCGCTGCTGCCATATGCCCAGTCAAGAACTCGAAATTGGGAGACCCCCACCACAACAGTAGAAGAAAAGCTCCCGCAACGCTCGCTCATCCATGGTGTAAGTGGAGAGACATCAATCAACGATACTGTCAGGTGCTGTTAGGTATGGCCGCAACGCAGTGCTCTGCAAGGCTTCGACGCGCTACGCTGCCGCCACCGTATTTAACAAATAACTGTGACTTCCGACTTATCGGGTCAGACATCGGCAAGGTGCTCGTAGGCGCGATCGTCACAACGGCGCAGAAGAACTTGACCGGCAGCAATCAAGGCTGTGAAGAGGTGTTAATGTAAATATCGAGGATAGTCAGTGTTTACACGGCATAATGGCAATTCTTTATGCTGAATTTCCGGCTGTTGATTCTCTACCTCCGTAATTCTTCCACCCAATACATGTTACGTCTCGCTTCTCATCAAACTGCAAGCATGCAGATTGCCCGTTGCTCAGTTCCTTTAAGCCATTACCTCAAGCAGCCTCGACGATTGGTTCACGCTTTAATGAACCCAGAGCAAGTAGAGGAGTTGAGTCCCGACACGTTTCGCTTCTATCTGCGAGGATTTCAGTTTTTGATGCTGAACATTCGCCCCGTCGTGGACTTGTACATCGACGTTAGTCAAGACCGTAGGCTGACGGTACGTTCCATTGATTGCAAGATCCAGGACAATGAATTTGTCAGTCGCAAGTTTTCCCTTGACCTATCGGGACAGCTTCAGCTGACGGAACGCGATGGATTTACCGAATTGGACGGAGAGGTGGATTTAGCGATCACCGTTGAGCTGCCACCGATTTTGGCAATGACGCCCTATTCTCTGCTGGAGACCACGGGCAATCAGATTTTACGGGGTGTGCTGATGACGATTAAGCAGCGACTGATGCGACAGTTAGCGGCCGACTATGCCGCCTGGAGCCGTCAGCAATCGGCGATCACAACCTCTCAACTCGCTCTCAATGCGGTGCCGGCAACGGCCCCTTTGCGTCGATAGTTGACAGAATTGGGGGCATCGCTCCGGTTTAACTGGAAGTTAACCTTCTAACCATTTTCTTTAACCGGAAATCCGCTGCTTTTTAGCGAAAAAAGCGAGAGTGTTTTGCATAATGTCTGCTTAAATAAGCAGTGCGATGGTTTCTTGGGTGGGGAGTGTGGCAAGCTTATGGATTCGTCAGCAGATCAGCCAGAGCAGGGAGCGTCCGCCGCGCAGCCGTCGTCTCAGGAGGCCCCAAAGACTGATCCATCCAGTGCTCAAGCTGATTCTGAGAGGCCTTCGGCCACGACGTCCCAGCATCAATCACCCACGGGGAACAGCCGAGTGCTGCTGCTAACCAAAGTAGGGCTGGGCTGTTTTGCTATAGGAGCCATTACGTCTGCCGCGTTAGCCTTAGGCCCGCAATTATTTACCGGTCGCGGCGAAGGGGCTGCGGGAACGACTATCATGACCGCCTTCGGAGCGATCGCTCAAAATCTGCCCTGGCTGCAGGGTGAATCAGGTTTGATAGCTAACCAAGTGGCGGGCTTTGGCGTAATCGCCCAAAATGTCAGCACTCAAGGGCTCGGAGCCTTTCCGGGAGAAGTCTCCGCTAGCTATCTCTGTGTTGCGCCCCCTGAGCTGACTAGCCGTAAAGTAGCGGCTGGGGATGAAGCGATCGCTCCCGGCATTATGAATCCCGCCTTTGGCAATCTCATCAGCGCCGTTGATCCCAGCTTCATAGAGCAATTTCGCGCTGCCCCCTGGCCCGAAATTCACGATGCGGCCCGCCAGGCTCGGGTGCCGGTGCTGATGTATCACGACATTCTCGAAGAAAAGGAAGTCTTCTTCGATGTCACGGTCGAAGAATTTGCCGGTCATCTAGAGCGGATTGAGGAAGAAGGATTAACCCCAATTTCCTTTGACCAACTCTACGATCATCTGCGGTTGGGATCGCCCCTGCCGCCGAAGCCAGTGCTGCTGACCTTCGACGATGGCTATGAGGGGCACTACACTCACGTTTATCCTCTGCTGCAGGAATATCAGTATCCGGCAGTCTTTTCCATTTTTACCGGCAAATTGGACGGCGATATTGTGGGGCGATCGACCGTGACCTGGGAGCAAATCAAAGAGATGGCGGCTGATCCCCTGATTACGATCGCCGCCCACAGCATTATGCACCCGCGCGATCTGACAGAACTCGATGACGCTGAACTCGAGCGCGAAGTCGCTGATTCCAAGGCAAGATTAGAAGCAGAACTCGGCATCCCCATTCGCTACTTTACTTATCCCGAAGGCAACTACGATGAGCGAGTCGCCGCCGCCGTCGCCGATGCGGGTTATGATGCTGCCCTCACCATGAGCAACGCTGACGAGTGGTTTGCGGGCGAATCGGATGATCTCCTCAGTATTGGCCGCTTCGGTCAATCACAGCTCGAACGGGTCATTCCTGAGGCCTGGGAAGGGCTGGCCATGCCGGTAGTTGGACGCGACACT
>JBCCNE010000241.1:0-7068 GCA_039026015.1 Cyanobacteria bacterium P01_C01_bin.70
GCTCTGCGGCCAGTTTTGCGCTCGGCTGCTGAACCTGCCCGATTTGGTGGAAGCGGCCCACGTAAACTCAGCGCTGGATGCCATTTACGATGCCTGCTTCGTGAAATTCAACGAGTATGCCGCTCAGGCTGCGCCGCCTCAAAGTCAAAAGTTTGCAGGCGCTCAAACCGGTAACTTCCGCTTGGCTCAGTCCGACGTCGCCATCGGCGCCGCTAACGGCGTGCTGCCTGACGGTTCCCCCGAAGACCCCGACGGCACCCACCAGCTGGAAGTCTGGACGGGCATTAACTTTGGACTCGCCGCCTTTTTTGCCCAAATGGACCAGCGCGATCGCGCCTTCGCCATCACCGAGGCCGTCGTCCAGCAAATCTACACCTATGGCCTACAGTTCCGCACCCCCGAGGCCATTACCGCCTTCGGCACCTTCCGCGCCTGCCACTACCTCCGCCCCCTCGCCATCTGGGGCCTCTATGGCGTGCTGTACGAATGGCTGTCCGAGACATAGACATCCCCATCACCTCACACCCCATTACCCCATCACTCGCCTCCTCTCGATCATGCTCACCTCGCTCCATAAATTTCTGCTGGCCCCTAGCAATCGCTGGTCAGATCCGCGCCTGGTGTTTTGGTATGGGTTGAGCCTGTTGTTCGCGACCTATTATGGCTATTTATGGCTGCAAAGCGCCTTTGCGGGTGCATACGTGATGCAGGACGATGCCCGCCAGCACGTGTTTTGGATGCTGCGGTTTGTAGATGCGGGGGCATTTCCCAATGACTTGATGGCCGACTACTACCAGGCCAATGCCCCAGTCGGCTATACCTGGCTCTATCGCATCGCTGCCGCCTGGGGCATTCATCCCTATAGCTTCAGCAAAATTTTGCCGCCGCTTCTGGGACTGTTGGGCACCCACTACTGTTTTCGGCTTTCGCTACAGATAATGCCGCTGCCCGCTGCCGCCTTTACCAGCAGCCTGATGCTAAACCAAAGTTTATGGATGCGGGATGATTTGATGTCGGGCACGCCCCGCGCATTTTTCTACGTGCTGCTGCTGGCATTTTTGGTACACGTCAATCGGCGATGGCGGAGCCACTCCTTCGGAGTATCACTGCTTCCCTGCCTAATCGTGTTAGTGCTACAACCGCTGTTTTATCCGGTAAGTGGCCTGATGTCGGCAGCCATTTTGGCGGTGCGACTGGTGCGGTTTGAGCAAGGTCGGCTGCAGCTAACGCGAGATCCCAAAGACTATCTCATCTCAGGACTGGGGCTGGCGATTTTGGTAGGACTGCTGGCTCCCTATGCCCTCGCCAGCAACCCCTTTGGCCCACTGATTACATCCACCGAAGCGCGGACAATGCCTGAATTTTGGTCTGGGGGACGCGCCAGCTATTTCACGCATAATCCAATTCAGTTTTGGTTTGGCGATCGCACCGGCCTGGTTCCCACCCCAATCTTCACCCCGCCCACTATGGTCTTTAGCCTGCTGTTTCCCTGGCTGTGGTGGCGCTCCCAGTCGGCGTGGATGCCCCCGATTCGGGCCCGTGCGGCCATCTTGCAGCAGCTGGTGGCGGCCTCTTTGCTGCTCTACTTTGCGGCTCATTTAGTCCTGTTCCAGCTATATTTGCCCAGCCGCTATACGCACCACAGCTTTCGCATTGTGTTTGCCTTGACCGCGAGTTTTGCCATTTGGCTCTTACTGGATGAGCTGCTGCGGATGGTTGAGCGATCTGGTCAGGGTAGGCGGCAGCGCCTACAAAAGGGGCTAGCGGCGGTGGGCACCAGCATCATAGCGATCGCCCTCCTCGGCTATCCCGCATCTCTCAACCATTTTCCGGGTCTGTTTAACAACGCCCGTCATGGCGTCAAGCCAGAACTGTACGAGTTTTTGTCCCATACGCCGTCAGACACGGTGATTGCCAGTCTGACTAAGGAAACTAGTAATTTACACGTGTTTACCCAGCGATCGCCCCTGATTTCTCCCGAACTAGGACTGCCTTACCACACCGGTTACTATCAGCAGTTTCGCGCCCGCGTCGGTGACTTGATTAACGCGCAATACAGCGACGATTTGAGTCAGATTCAAGCCTTTATTGAAAAATATGGCGTCGATTTTTGGCTGCTGGATGATCAGGTCTTTGCCCCCGACTGGCTGCGGCAAAACGGCTGGTTTAATCAGCATCTTCCAGAAGCCCCACGGGCGATCGCCCGCGTAGAACATGCCCCGAACTCGCTGGTCCTGGAGCAGGCCAAAGCCACCTGCACCGTGCTAGAAACGACTCCAGAGGCGATCGCTGCCGTCAAGCTAGCCGACAATGCCGCACAGCGGTTCTGGCTATTAGACGCCCACTGTTTGAGTGACCTAAGCCTCTGAAACGCTCTCCCCCGCCGCCTCAGAGAACCCAACTCATTGCTCCTGGCGCAGTCCCTGGCGAAAGACTTCCGCTACCGCTAGCGGATGAGGATTTTGTAGACAGCAGGTCAGCAAGGCCAGCTCCATAGCGCTGGGCCATCAGAACTTTTTGGTAGCCGTCTCCTCTGATAGCCTTATTGTCAGTGTGCATTCCCCCTGCTCACCTCAAATATTCAGTTATTTGCTGGCACATCCTGTAGTAGTAGCCAACAGGGGACAAAGTAGTCAGCCAGGACATTGTCAATTTGCCAAAATTCCGCATAGCTATCGCCAGAGCAAAAGCGACTGATAAACACAATCATCAAATCTTGGAACGGAATCTTTGTTTGGTCGGTGAACTGGACATCGGTATACAGAGTGTTAATGACGTTTTGTAGGTGCAGCAGATTGACCGCGATTTCAGCAAACAGGCTGTCCTCGCTTTCCACCGTGGCCAGGTAATGGTCACCATATTCGGTTAAGAAGCAGTGGTGTAGCTGGGCGATCGCCTTTTTCAGATTGACCTCTAATCGGGGAATCTGGTCAGCGCCCAAATCGAGCAGGGGCGAGTCGGCCAGAAGCTGAATCTCCAGCGGAGAAGCCTCAATGGGGGATAAATGAATTTCCAGCAGGGGCTGTAGCACCCGCAAAAACAGAAAATCTAAATCCGCCAGGCTCAGATCCAGGTTGGCCGGATAGTCGGTAAACGCCGAGGAGCTGGGCAGCTGATGCGCCGCCTGGGGATTTGTCCAGGTGAATTTAAATTCGGCGATGTCGGCTACTAGTTCGCCCAACAGGTGCGTAAACAGCAGCCCCAACCGCTGCCGTACAGCCCCATGAAAAAATTGGCTGACCCGCTCTTGCCGCAGCGCCACATGGGGGCCGGCAAATTCAAACAGCTCGCGACAGACTAGCGGCCCCAGAGGCGTGTAGGCAGTTTCGTCAGCGCGCAGGGCTTCGCCACAGTCGGCGAGAGTGTCGTAGTCGCCCGCAAACTCGCTAAACAGCAGTTGCCAATAGTGCCCCCAGATATCGTGAACCAAAAACATTTCGGCATCTTTTTTAGGCAGCACTCCCACGCTTTTCGACAGCCGCTGAATCACCTGTTCTGGAGTCGTCGGCCGGGCCTCAGGAAATTGCGCACTGTAGCGATCGCTGACCACCTGCGCCCAGTCCCAATGAATGCCAATCGGGTCGCAGGGGCCAAACGTAGGAAAACGCTTGAACTTTTGAAACGTGAAGTTAGACAACTGCTGGTGCAGCTCTCGCAGAGCCGTCTGATGCTCCACGGGACAGAGCTGGCCCCAACCGCGAAAATCTTCCAATACCGGAAAGTCAATACAGAAGTAAAGCTGCGTGGGGGTAAAGACCACGTCCAGCTTGTCAGGATGCACCTGGATGCCGTTGAACAACTGCTGAAACAGGGCTAAAAACGGCTCTTTTGGCAGTGGCGACGTATCCAAGGAGACGCCAGCCGTAGTCAGCACAGCCTGCATCAGCCCTCGCTGGCGGGCAATGTCGGCATCGACCTGATCAACCTGGCGAATGACGGCATCCATATTGGCGTCGGGCAGTTGAAAGCGCTTGCCCAGTGCCGAAATGCCCGCTGGTGTGCTCCAGTAGGTGGGCACCACATCGATTTGGTAACGGCTGAGGGTCGGTGAGTCCAAAGTGCCCTGCCAGCCCACGCCGCCCACCGCAAAGTAGCGGCTGACCAGCAAGGCCGCTTCTACAAACGCCTGTCGTACCGGCAGGGGCATGTCTGCAACCGGGCGAGACGTTTGGGTGATGGGGTGGGCACAGGCCTGCAGTGCCTGCTGAATTTCACGGATGCGATCGCGTCGTCGCTGAATCAACACCGAATCAGCACCATCGGATTGCGAAATCAGAAACCGCGACAAAGTCAGGGCTTCAGCAATTTGCGATCGCTGCATGGCCGTTAAACGAGACCCCATGATTACCTCCACCCTGTTGGCTGAGATGCGCTCAGGGCGTGCCTACCAGTTGAGTTAGCTGAATGGCGCGCCACTGCTTCTATAAACAGTCTGCCCAGGGCCAAAACTTCCACACAGGCCAAAGACAAAATTTAGCCATGAATGCCAGCTGTCACGACTGACTGCGGTTTAGGATTTATCGGTGTTGGGCGATAGGGCTTTCATCATCGCCTGCTGGCCCACAGTCTGATAAAGGTCGCGGAGATGGGCCATCACTACCCGCGCATCGTTGACCGGCAGAGGAATCGAATCAAGCACGTCGAGGACAGTAGAGCTGGCCGGAGTAATCACCACCAAAGACGGATCTAAGGGCTGGTCATACTGCCAAAAGCGAGTGATATCAACAGCGGAATAGGTTTCGGCAGCTGGGGCAGTCGCGGGGGGCTCAGCCGCCGTCTCCGTCATCGCTGCTGCTGTCGGCGCTGCCGCCGTTTCTGTTGATTGCTGCCGCTTTTGGCGCAGGGCTGCCAAAATTTGAGCGCGATCGCGGCCCCGCAGCTGAAACAGAATAAACGGATCTTCTCGAAAGAAGTCGCCCAGCTGGTAATACACCGCAGCAATGTGTTTACAGGGATTTTTCGGATCAGGGCAGTCGCACCTTGAATGCACCTCTGCTAACTGAAACGGAAACAGACTGAGACCGTTAGCCGTAAACACACCTTCGATGTCATCTGGCATTTCTCCTGCCAACAACTGCGCTGAAAACAGCGCGTGTTCTGACAGACTGTCGATAACGTAGCTCCAGTCTTCATCGGTAAAGGCATCCAGCCAAATCGAAAGCTTGTAGGGCTCGTCGGCCGTGCCCTGCACCAGCGCCACCACCTTAGCGCCCTTGTACTCGATGTTAAGAATGTTGCCTTCGCGGGCATACTTGCGCCCGCGCTCTAGGCGCTTTTTGAACCGGTAATTATTGAGCAAGTCGACCCAGCGCTGTACCCACCAAGCTTCTTCTTCGATCTCGAAATTGGTACCGGCTTGAAAGCTATTAACCATACTTAGCAACTAAATCAACAGAATCAATAACAGAGACAATCGCAGATCTCCAAAGCCGTTTTTTGGCGGGCTAGGGGCTGTCATCATTTAGCTCCCTAATACTTTGACCGCAGTGGTTTCAGCCCCTAATTTTAGAGCAAGGGTGAGCGGGGCAAGGCCTATCCCACAAGGTTCATAGCATTTACATTGATAACGCGCCCTAATTTACAGAAGGAATTTTAGAGAACCTTGAGATCAAGGCTAGATAGGCACTTGAATAGCTCTCTGCTAAATCTAGCACCAGGGGCAAGAGCTTTGGCACTATTGACGCTTACAAAGTTTGTAAATCACCTCTGATACAAATTGATTTCGCCCACATCGACGGCGGACGAAAGGGATAGCACCCAGTCAATGGCCGAAATCAGGTCGGTCAAGGGAATGGCCACCTGTGGGGCAAAACGGCCCTCAGCAATATCGGCAAGCACTTCCTCAGTGGCAACATTACCAGGATTAATCACGGTCAAGCCGATATGCTGACCCTTGAGAGCGAGCCTGAGCGCCTGAATGGCGCCCCGCAAGGCAAATTTAGAGGCCGTGTTGGCGACTTCAACCGAGGGATAATGGTCTAAGCCGGTTAACGACCCCATAAAGATCGCCCTGGGATTGTCAGACTGGGCCAAGCGAGGCGCCAGTCGCTTCATGATTTCAATGGGCGCGATCGCATTAACCGCCATCACCAACCGAGTCTCGGCATCAGGACTCGCCCCAAAATCATACTGATCTGTGAAAGCGCCTTTTTCCCAAACGCCCCCCATAAACAGCAGCGCATCAATCGCGGTAGACGGCAGCGATCGTTCTAACGCTGCAATCCCTTCTGGAGTCGCTATGTCGGCCTGAATCCACTGTCCAGCAACCGCAGGCGTCCGAGATATGGCAAAAACCTGCTCCCCCAAGTGGGCGAAATGTTTGGCCACGGCTGCTCCAATACCGCGACTGGCTCCCACTACAACGACTTTTTTAGGCATCAACACCGTCTCAAATGCGTTAACCTACAGCCCTGAAGTAGCAGACTGATTGCCTGCTGCATACCTGTAGTTAACCGTATCATCAAGCAGTGGGCTGGGGGCACCGCTCAATGGACGCCAATTACTGCCTATAGCATTACCTGACTCAAGTGACTGCGGGGGTCCGTAGTCCGTGCCTGCTGAATCTTCTCATACAGGTCACGCTCTTGCTGACTCAGCGACTGGGGTGGCGTAATCACTACCCGCACCAATTGATCGCCACGGCCCCGCTTCGGATGGGGCCAGCCCTTACCGCGCAGCCGCAGGGACTGCCCAGACTTGACTCCGGGCGGCAAATTCATCGTAACAGTGCCGTCTGGGGTGGGCACTTGAATAGCGCCTCCCAGCACGGCTTCATCGGGAGTAATGGGGATCTCGCACACGAGATTATCACCGTCAAATTGGAAAATATGATGGGGCTGCAGGTTGACGATGAGGTAAACGTCGCCTCGCTGCCTAGAGTAGGGATTAATCTGACCTTTGCCGCGCAGCCGTACTTTAGTGCCCTGCTTAGCGCCAGCCGGAATCTTGACTTCGACCTCTTCGCTGCCAATTTTGAGCCGCTTCTGAGTCCCGCGAAAAGCTTCGCTGAGGGTGAGGGAAATTTTCGCTTCTTGATCAAACGACTGCTGGGAAGCGGCCGCACCGCCA
>JBCCNE010000242.1:0-6952 GCA_039026015.1 Cyanobacteria bacterium P01_C01_bin.70
GCTCAGCGCATTGCGCAGTTCATTGCCCGTCATCACGAGAGCCCCACGATCGCCCTCCATGCGGATTTCTCGCACTCGCCCACGGGGCGTTACCCGCTGTGGGGAAGCGCTAACAATGCGCCCAACGCTCGGCATTAAGCGGCTGAATTCATCCAGCGAGAAAATCTGAGTCCACTCAAAGACGGGGGCACCCGCATCAAAATCTTGGACCCCCCGCAGATAGGGCAGTGGCTGGCTCCACACGTCCTCGACATTTTCGGTGTGCCCACCGGAGGAAGAATGAAAGACCGCCTCGATGACTTGTCCGTTGTAGGTGAGCACCTGCCCCCGTGTACCTTCAACCGCCGCCTGCGTGCTTGACGTTTCTTCCTGGAGGCCACCATACACCTGCCAGGTTGTTGTGCTTCCCACGTCATAATGCGGACTGCGGCTTTGCTGGCGCTTGTGTAAAACATAGGAGCGAGCTGCGACTGCTTGCGCCTTGAGCGCTTCGAGGGGCCAGCTGGTGGGCATTTCACCTCCTACCACGCTGTAAAGGTACTGCTCTAAGTCAACATAGTTAATGGCGGTGACGCCGCTGCCGTTCGACATCACCAGCACCCGACCGCGATACCAGCGATCGCCAATAAAAACAAACCCGTCGGGCCCCGGCTCAACCCAAAAGGACATCCCGACCGAGTTGGCGGCTTTGATTTGTGAGCCTTGAGCGGCCACCGTCAGCGATCGGCCTTGAGGTACCTGGGCAATCTGCTGCCCCTGCTGATCGCGAATCATGCCGGTATTCGAAGTGCCTACCACGACCTGACTTTCACCTTCCCGAATGGCAACGCGCATCTCCAAAGCCAGGGCAGGAAAACAGCAGAGCACCCACACCAAAATGGCCATTCCTCCCTTGGGCAGCAGTTGCCAAAAAGAAAGTCTCGAGGGGGAGGCCAGCGAGCGGGCCGCAGTCAGGTGAACCATAATCAATGATTGTTTGTACGAACATTCGGCTGAGGGGAAATTCCATCCCAATTCCGCCATTAGAAGGGCTCTCGACAGTTCTGGAAATAGCGCTACGGTCCGCAAAACCGCCGGTTTCAAACGCTATCAATAGAGCCCCATGTCTCACATTTAGCAGACACTGAAAAACCAAGTTGGGGGAAGTCACATTCGCTCAACTTGGTTGCCAATCCACACTTTTTACTGCGGCTGAACGCCACGCTCAGAGCAGATTCAGCCTAACGATAACATCTGTTTTCTCACGCGGAACACCGGATTTTAGCTCAGCGCAAAACTTAAAGAATGCCGGTAGATTCATAGAGCCTTCTCAAGATAGCGAGGAGCTTATCGCCATATTGCGTGTCTGGATCCCAACGCCCGCTCAGCTGTTTGACCAACGGAGCAACTCCCCGACGAACAAATTGAAAACGGGGATCAACCACTTCTTGTACCAGCGGCTCAGTGTTACCGTAAGCTTTGAGGTGTTGAATATGAGCGCGGACGCCGATGCGGGGATCATTGAATGAAACGCCGCCGGTGGAGCTCTCAACCGCCCCAATGCCGCCAAAATTGTTGTCTTCTGGTCGCAGACTCCCCGAAAATCTTAAAAAAGACGTTTCTAGGCACATTTGGCAAAAGGCAATATCATGGTCAACCCCTTCCGTTTGGCCTTCTTCGCGGTAATAGCGGGGCAGATCTTTATAGGGTTCAGTCGCGCTTTCGTTGTTGCTTTTCAAAAACATTAATAACTGAATGTCAGACGTGATGCCGCGCCCCATGATGCGCTCTAGGCGATCTTCACAAATCGGCAAGGAATTCATGGTCTTGAAGGTGACGGTGCGACTACTGGCGTCCCATCCCACCGAGACGTTGTACTCGCGTAAATCGATCGCTTTGATGTAAACCACTCCGCGATAGCGCACTCGACGGACATTAGGGTCACTGGCGACATCAATATTGAGCTGATCGGCCAAGTCAATTGGCACGTAGGAGTTGTTGTTGATGATGATGCCTTTTTCGGCGTAGGCGCCCCCGTTAATGCTGATATTGCATTCGGGAAATCCGCTTGGATCGACAGCATTGCCGCCGACGGCCCGGCTCCAAGAGGCCATGCCGTCGGCGATACCGAGCGATAAGTCACGACGGCGATTTTGAATGAGTCCTAGGTCATCGGGGTTGGTAATGTAGCCGACTTCCATAAAGAGTGAAGGGCAGGCCAGTTGACGTGTGAAAGACAGGCTGCCGGTGCCGGTGCTAGTGTCTGGTCGTGCTCCTCGACTAGGCAATTGAGGCAGCCGTCGCAATAGTGCCAGCAGCAGAAGTTCGGCGTGGGACTTGCGCACACTATTATTCGTGATGTAAAAAACGCTGGCTCCTCGCGCTCCTGGACTTGTCGCCGCGCCGCCGTGAATCTCTAGAGCCACATCATCGGGTTGGCCGCGGGTGTTAATCCAGCTGAGGGTTTGGGCATTGCTGAGCTCATCGGGCACCCCCAACACCTCAAATCCTCGCGATCGCAGCTCCGGCACAACCAAATCGCGAATGCGGATCATTTCGGCGGCTTCGGTCGTGTTTAATGCGCTTACCCCATCATCAATGGAGCCATTTTCGTTACCACCATGACCTGCTGAGATAAATATCTTTCCCATAACCGATGTCAAATGCCCCCAAAGACAATTGAATTCTAGGAAAGGATACCTTCAAAGTTAAAAGGGAGTGCAAACTTGCGGCTATCTGTTGCAATTTTGTCAGTTGCTTTGGGACCTCAATGCCTTGGAGTAGGCGCCGGTGGGGCTAGCGCACCAGCCTGGCAAATCTTCCTAAATTCACGAACCCTGAACCTGATTGCCTAGAAATTTGCGGCTGAAAAGCTGTTGATTGAGCGCTGATGCTAGCTTTCACAGCAACCAGGTCGGCTGTGTCCCCAAAGCGGCTAGCTAGCATTCCTGACGTCGGGGACTGGCTAAATGTTCACAACTGCAAAGTCAGCATTTTTCGGCTAACTCGACTACGCCAAGCGCCCCACCGTATCGTCATACTGTTCTCGACAACCGAATTGGAAACTGCCTATGTGGGACGCTTATTTGTCTCTTGCCGTTGACCAACCAGCCCTCTTTTGGACCATCTTTGCCGTTACGGCTTCGGCCACGGCGATTGTGCTGAGTCAAGTCTTGCCGTGGTTGACTCAGCTATTGCTCAGCCGCATTCTCAAGGAGGATGCCAAAACCTTTTACAGTCGAGTGATCGAGCCGCATCGGTGGTGGCTCACCCTGAGCGGAGCGCTAGCAATTCTGGATTTGGTGGCCTTGGTGCTGCTGCAGGGACTTTGGTATGTGCCGTGGTACGCCAACTTGGAATTCGGCATTACGCTAGCACTCACGACGGCCCTAGGGACACTGCTGTTCCGCTGTTTCCAAACCTACTTTGACGAATACCTGTTGGATGCCGCGCTGGAAGGTGGCCGCAAGACCAACAGCGAGTTGCTAATTGTCGGGCGGGTTTTAGCGATCGCGGGCCTGCTCCTGATCCTGGTGACGCTGTTTGCCCAAACCCATCAGATCAACATCATCGGCGTCTTTGCCAGTGTGGGAGTAGGCGGGATTGCTATTGCCTTCTCTGCCCAGAAGGTGCTGGAGCAGCTGCTGGGGGGCATCGTCATTTATGTGGATCGGCCATTCTCGGTTGATGACTATGTAGGACTGCCCGACGGCACTTTTGGCCGAGTAGAAGCGATCGGACTGCGGTCTACCAAAATTCGCACCTCGGGAAAAGGAACTTTAGCGATCGTGCCGAATAGTGCTTTGATTCAGTCTACGGTTGAGAACTTTACCGGGGCTAAGAAAGTGATGGCGATCGTTTATCTCAACCTTTACCGCGCCGTCAGCGAAGAAGAGCAGGCCCTAATTCGTCAGGTAATTTTAGAAAGCACTAAAGATATTTTTGGCCTCGATACCCGCAGCACCAACATCGCCTTTCGCCAGCTTGATGACGGTCAGCTCACTCAAGTGCAGGCCACGCTGTTTATTCTGGGCGCAACGGGCAGCTCAATGGACATTCGTCGTCAGTTGCTAGACATCGCCAACCAAAAGATGACTCAGCGGCTTAAGTCTTACGGCATTGCTTTTGATATTGAAGAACCCACCGTTTACGTTGATTCGCCCATCACGATTTGAAGGTTGTGCTGGCCAGTTCGCTGCCTGTCAGTTCGACCGTACCTGTCAGACTATTGTTGCATTGAGAATTTTGGATGGATACCGCGGCATTTGATTTACGCAGTTGGTTAGAAACCATCGGCATCACCTTTGGAGAAACCCCGACACTCCTGATTTTTGGGATCTCTTTATTTCTAGCGTTAGTTATTGGCCGATTTACGCCGACTATTGTGCGAGCCTTTATTCATCGGTTCTCACCGGATCAAGTTTCCCATCTGTATGAAAATCTGATTGAACCGCTGCGGGGAGCCTTTCAACTGGCCGGCACGATGCTTTTAGTGTCACTGTCAATGGTCTGGCTCAATGAAGATTATCAAAGCCTCAGCGCCTTTTTTAAGCCGTTTGTGGATTTGGCGCTGATTAGCAGCATTGCCTGGCTCGCCTCACGGGTATTTGGCCGCATCTTTCGGGTTTACGGCGTCGAACTGCTGAAAAAGATGGGCCGCGAAGTGGATGAGATGCTGCTGGTCTTTGAAACGATGGCCAATGTCGTAATTGGTTTTATCGCGGTGCTGGCTTTTGCCCAAAGTCAAAATTTCAACCTCGTAGGCCTGTTCGCCAGTTTAGGAATCGGGGGCTTGGCGATCGCCTTTGCGGCCCAAAAGATTCTGGAGCAGCTGCTGAGCACCATCGTGATTTACCTGGATCGTCCCTTCATTCCTGGAGAATACATTCGTCTCAGCGACGGGCAACTGGGGCGAGTCGAGTCAATTGGGCTGCGTTCCACCAAAATTCGCACGGCGGCAAAAAGTACCTTGTTCATCCTGCCCAACTCGACGCTGCTGAATATGGAAATTGAGAATGTCAGCCGCGCCAAAAAGGTTATGGTGATGCTGTATCTCGATTTTGCCCGCCGCCTCACAGACGAAGATGCCGCCCTGGTGAAGCAGGTGATTTCCCAAAGCACCAATTCCGTGTTTGGCGTCGATCCGGGCAGCACCAGCATTGTCTTTCCCCACGGCAGTGAAGAAAACGGTAAGAGCGATCGCTATATGCGCCGCGCTCGGGTCACGTTCTTTATTTTGGGCTCTAATGAAAGCTCTATTGAACTCCGCAAGCGTCTGCTGGAACTGGCCAACGAAACGATTTCTAAAACTTTGGACAGCTACGGCATTCGCTTTACCATGCAAGATCCAACCGTCTATGTGGAGTCGCCGGTCACGCTTTAGCTCGGAGTTGGAAAAACCGCGATTACCCTCCAGCGCATCCTAAATTCCCTTAAATCACAACCTCTTGAAGGACTTTTGTGCCTAGACTGAGATGGTGTAAAAACTAGAGGTGTAGTTTCCTCGTTTCCCCAACTTCTGCTGGGGCAAGGCATTTTGGCGATTTCCCCATATCCTACACGGGCAGTCCATTCACCCATTCATCCCTCTCCCCACTTCCCAAAAATGCGCATCGTCTACTTCGGCACGCCCCAATTCGCTGTCCCTAGCCTGCAGGCATTGATTGCCCATCTCGATTTTGAAATCGCTGCCGTTGTCACTCAGCCCGATAAACGTCGCGGTCGCGGTAAGCAGGTGATGGCCTCGCCAGTAAAGGCGATCGCCCGCGAAGCCAATCTTCCCGTTTGGCAGCCTAAACGCATCAAAAAAGACGCCGAAGCCTTAGAAAAGCTGGCTGCTGTGGACGCTGACGCTTTTGTTGTCGTCGCCTATGGTCAAATTTTGTCAGCCCAAATCCTGGCAATGCCGCGTCTGGGCTGCGTTAATGCCCACGGCTCGCTGCTGCCGAAATATCGCGGTGCCGCTCCTATCCAGTGGTGCCTATATCACGGCGAACTGGAAACCGGCATCGACACCATGCTGATGGATGAAGGGATGGACACGGGCCCGATTTTGCTGGAGGGCAAGCGCCCCATTAGGCTGCTCGACAATGCGCTGGATTTGGCTAAAGACCTGGCTGCAATTAGTGCGGAGCTGCTTCCCCAGACTTTGCAGCAGCTCGATAATGGCATGCTGAAGCCAAGGCCCCAAAACGGAAGTGAGGCCACTTATGCTCCCCTGATTAAAAAGGAAGATTTTGAGCTGGATTGGTCAAAGCCCGCGATCGCGTTGCACAACCAAGTGCGCGGCTTTTATCCTAATTGCGTTACCCACTTTCGCGACAAAGACCTCAAGATTGAAGCGACCGTGCCGCTAGGCGCAGACTACTGGGAGCAACTGCCTGAAGACCTGCAGGCGCTGCGATCGCACATCACCAATCTCGCCAAAGAGCAGGAGCCGGGCACCGTGGCGGCGATCGTCAAAAACGTCGGCCCTATTATCCAAACAGGAGACGGTCTATTACTGCTGCATCGGGTTAAGCCCAGCGGTAAAAAGGCTCAATCAGGATGGGATTTCGCCAACGGCAATCGATTAGAGACCGGCGAGAAATTGGGATAAACCACGTCAACGAGGTATAAAACTCCGGTTGAATAAATTGTGCACTCTGCTCGATGAGTGGCTGAACTTCATCTGCCGTCAACTTATACGGATTCTCCACACTCTGGCTACACATCCTGTTCCCCTGCCCCCTTTCTCCCAAAGCTCTCCATTTCGAATCTGTAGCGCTATTCCGAAGAAATGGTATTAGCGTCTGTATCAATTTCATATCCCTTTAAGCAGAGGGAAACCAAAGCCCTTATTTTCTCGTGTAGTCATTACTGCAAATGAGGATTTCGAGAATGTAAATCCAACGTTTCAGATTATCTTTTCTAAGAGTGATTAAAGAGGAATAAATCTGGCTCCCGCTGATATGCTGGTAGACCTCGGCGGAGC
>JBCCNE010000243.1:0-6949 GCA_039026015.1 Cyanobacteria bacterium P01_C01_bin.70
CAAAGGGATGAACTATCACTCGTTTTTGGGAACCTGAAAAGTTCCCATATTACCCACATTTCAGTGCATACAGAGGCTTCTTTAAAGTTCCAATAAAGCTTTTGCCGTTTACTGCTGGGTTTTATAAAGAACTCAGTAGATTCTTCACAGAGGAATTCCTTGTTCCGGCGGGGGACCGCTGCACAACAGCGAGCATCTATCAAAGCACGCGAGTCAATTGCTTTGTAATCCCTACGGAATTAGAGTCATGTTTAAACAAGCAACGTTTGCGATCGCGGGTGCTACTGCGATCGCTATCGGTAGTGCGGGTGCTGCCGAAGCCATCACGCTAGGAGCGATCCAAGCGGGCGGTGGTTCATTTAATGCCAACGGCATTACTTACAGTAACTTTACCTGTGAGTTGACAACTTCTAGCTTGGGCAGCGAATTACTGTTGCCTAACAGCTGTGATGAGATCAATGTCTTAGGCGCTTTCAGCGGGTTCAATCTGGCCTTTCAAGGGCCTTTTAGTGCCACCAATTTGGGTAGTAGTGGTACTGCCTTTATTGATGCCCTGATTGGCTTTGATGTCATGTTTGATGACAACAGCATGATCGACAGCCTGGGACTCGCCTTCAACGGCGCGATCCAGGGCACCGCCATCGCCAGCGTTACTGAAACTGCCTTTGATATGGGCGGCAATATCATTGGACAGCTTTTTGTAACCAATTCTCCGTTGGGGTCAGATCTCCAAGATCCGGCTCTGGAGACCGGTGACTTCAATTTGCTTAACCCAGTCAGCCAACTGAGAGTTGAGAAAAATATTCTACTGCAGGCTGGGCCAGGTGGTTCTGCTCAAATCAGCCTGATTGGACAAAACTACGAGTCCGTAGCAGTGCCAGAGCCCATCTCTGCCCTACCGCTCGTGGCTTTAGGGGCCGTTGCGGCTGGCCGCACTGTCTTGAAGAAGAAGGCTTTAGTCTAGGGCTTTGTCAAATCTAAATTTGTAGAGGTTGGGTAAAGCGTTTGGGGCTATGGCCCTATGAGCAGAGTTGGGCTAGGACTGAAATAAAGTGCTAACCCAGCTCAACAAAACCCTTACAGCATTGTCTCGCCAGTGAGGTAGGCCACCGTGCCTAAATGCAACGGCTCCAGGCCATTTCCTCCCTCACTAGCCTCAAGAACGCTGTAATTTTCGACTGGGTTATTTTCTTCTGAAGGACTCAGTTAACGCCTTTTACCTGACTTACACAATTTTTGGAGCTGACACAGCACTCAATCATTTAATTTGCCAATTTGCAAAATCGTCACTCTTGTCCCCTTGCCGGTTGCGGTGAGGGGATTTTTAGCACCGCAGAGCATCGATGGCAGCGTTCGAAATTCGGGGTTCGGCATGTGGAATCGGTAATACGTAGCAAGTAAAAGAGCTTGTTATCCAGCCACCTTGTTCCCCTGCCGCTCATCCTTATTTCCCCACCACTTACCTCACCAACTTGTCCCCTCATCCCCCCTCACGCCCGCCTGCCTAATTACGCTCCAGCGGCGCGATCGCTGGTGCCTGCGGCCCTGTTAGCAAATCTTCCTGATGTCTCAGGGTATTCATCGCAATTTCCCATGGAAAAGTAAAAGACTCAAAGGAATCAGCGGAAATGCGATCATTATCCAAATCAGAGACGACCTCTTTGAGCATGGTGAAGAGTTGGCGGCGCAGGTCGGCAATTTGCTCCAGGTCAGCGGTTTGATTAATCTGCTCAATCAAATCCAATAGCTCGATGTTATAAAAGTCGGCGCGATTTTTTTGACGTCCCTTGAGCCACAGGCGAAATTGCCAGAGGCCGGACGCTAGCAAAACTGAAACTGAGATTAGCAGGCCAATGGGCTCCGCATACTCAACGATAAATTCCGGTTCGTTGCGATCGTAGAATGACTGGGCGCCGAGATGCAGCGGCAGACCCAGGTCGCTACCAGAATCAGGCAGCCGAATCAACGCCGCACGGGGATATCGACTCACCAGCTCATTGCGGTAGGTGAACAGCGTATCGGTAAGCGCATAGGCCACCTCATCCGGCAAATTTTCCCGGGTGACGAGCAGAGCATTGACCGCGACCACCGCCAAATCCGCTGCGGGAAGGGGGCGTCCCCCGTCGTAGGTGCCCTTGGGAATGGTTTGCGCCTCTAAAAACGGCAGCGACAACCGTAATGCATCCACTTGGTCGATCGCGAGGAGTTCAATTCCGTCTGCTTTTAGCGCCTCTCGCATCGAGGGATTGCCCAGCGTCATCACC
The DNA here is from genome assembly GCA_039026015.1 of Cyanobacteria bacterium P01_C01_bin.70. Taxonomy (GTDB): domain Bacteria; phylum Cyanobacteriota; class Cyanobacteriia; order Phormidesmidales; family Phormidesmidaceae; genus Halomicronema. The sequence goes on from JBCCNE010000243.1 coordinate 2,265, forward strand.
CGAAACAGCGCATCCGCCTCTCCTGACAGCAGTGCCGCATAGGCCGATTCGGGCGCTTGCGGAACACTTTGAAAATCCGCTGCGGTTAGGCCATAGTGGTCAACCAGCGGCCAAAACAGAGCGTAAGAACCGCTACCTTGGGGCATTAACGCAATCTGCTTAGCGCGCAAATCTGCCACCGTTTGAATGTTGGCATCCTGTCGCACCAGCAGATGAAACATTTCGGGAAACAGCCGCGCGATCGCTCGCACGGGTCGCTCAACCGGTGTATCGCTCTGCACCAATGCGAGTTGGGCTTGATTGTCCCGCAGCAAAGTCATGTTTTGGGCTGAGCCCTCAGTGTCAATAACCTCAATCTGAATTTGAGGATAATTCTGCTCGACGACTTCCTCCAGGGCCTTGCTAAAGGCGTAATATTCCCCCGTCTTGCTGCCGGAAGCCAGCACAAGTTCATACACACGTTGACGCTCGTATGCGACCTTAAGACCAAAGCCCAGCGCTCCCAAAACGCTTAGCACTAAAACAATTAAGGCAACACGATTGTTGAACATGGGCGGTAGACCTTTGGAGGGCAGGCTGTGTTGATGCTACCGGATGTCCCATCGGGAAATAATGGCATCTTTGAGGCCAATTCGAGTTCGGCTAGGAGTTTTCCAGCGTAGAAACCATCTTTATCTGGGGACTCCTGAATGGCTCTTCTGTTGGCGGTTTAGTGGCCTTTCCTAGATTTTGCCTAAGCAATTAACTGAAGCACTGTCAAATACGTTACTTTCCTCAGAGCAGGGGCTGACGAGATAGATCCAGTCGTCCTTACACAACTCTCAATTCCGCATTTCTTGGCACTACCAGTCGCAAGATACGTCTTTTGATCTTGCAGACGCTTATTAAAATTCATTGCTTAAAGTCACCAAATTCTTAATTTACGAGGTGGACATGACAAAAAACTGAGAACAAGTTTTCGAAATTGCGGATTTTTCTCTGACCGATCCCATTTTTCTTAAAAATCTTCATTAAACTTCATACAAGAGTCGGCAATAGTCATTAAATAAGTTGTTTAGTTAACTGCACTACCCTTGCAATTCCGCTATGGGCTGTATAAGCTCTGAACAATAAAATACGGCTAGATTCAGATTTTAAAAGCTCTATTTTGGCTTTCTAGGGTCAAAATATTTGTTTATTTCCGCAAAAAAATTCAATAAAAAGCCTGGTGGTATGATTACCTCAGAAAATGTCGAGTTCGCACAGGGATTCTTGAAGCCAATGAGTCAAGCGCCGATTTCACCGATGGTGCTCGTTATTCTTGATGGCTGGGGCTATCGAGAAGATATTGATGGTAACGCTGTGGCCGCTGCAGAAACTCCGATAATAGAGAGCCTTTGGAATGTATACCCCCATACATTGATTCGAACCTCGGGAAAAGACGTGGGCTTGCCCGATGGCCAGATGGGTAATTCTGAGGTCGGTCACCTTAATATTGGCGCGGGGCGGGTCGTGCCCCAAGAGCTAGTAAGAATTTCTGATGCGATTGAAGATGGCACCATTCAAGAGAATGAGGCTCTGTTGGAAGTTTGTCAGGCCGTGCGCTATCGCAACAGTAAGCTGCATCTAGTGGGTCTATGCTCCGACGGCGGCGTGCATGCTCACATTGATCACTTGCTGGGGCTACTGACGATGGCCAAAGCGCAAGACATTTCCGAGGTGTGCATCCACGTCATTACCGATGGCCGAGACACGAAGCCTACGGACGGTTATCGTTCCGTACAGGCAATTCAAGATTTCATCGATGCGCAGGGAATTGGTCGTATTGTCACGCTGAGCGGTCGCTATTATGCGATGGACCGCGATCGCCGCTGGGATCGGGTCAAAAAGGCCTATAGCGTCATGGTTAACGACGGCGATGGCGACGGCCGCACAGCGGTTGAAATCATGCAGGCCGCCTACTCGTCTGGGATGACTGACGAGTTTATGGAGCCAGTGCGCGTGGCCCGAGGAGCCGTTGAGCCCGAAGATGGCGTGCTCTTCTTTAATTTCCGACCGGACCGAGCCCGGCAGCTCACCCAAGTTTTTGTTAATCCAGGTTTTGACGGGTTTGAACGACCGCTGATCGAGCCGCTGACTTTTGTCACCATGACCCAGTACGACTCACAGTTATCGTCTGTGAAGATCGCCTTTCCGCCCCAAAACCTGGATCGAATTTTGGGCGAAGTCATTGCTGAGCAGGGACTCAAACAATTCCGCACGGCGGAGACCGAAAAATATGCTCACGTCACCTACTTTTTTAACGGCGGTTTAGAGGAACCTTTCGAGGGCGAAGACCGCGAGCTTATTCCAAGTCCGCAGGTGCCAACCTATGACCAAGCCCCATCCATGTCGGCTGCGAAGGTCACTGATGCGGCGATCGCGGCTGTTCAAAAAGGCATTTATTCCTTAATTGTGATCAACTACGCTAATCCAGATATGGTCGGCCATACGGGCAAACTCGAGGCCACGGTCGCAGCCCTAGAAACCGTTGATTACGAGGTGGGGCGACTGCTGGATGCCATTGGTCAAGCTGGTGGCACCGCCTTGATCACCGCTGACCACGGCAATGCCGAATATATGTGGGACGAAAACCACAAACCTTGGACTGCCCACACGACCAACCCCGTGTTGTTTATTGTGGTTGAGGGGGAGAAGCTCAAAGTACCGGGGCATGGGGCTGACGTAAAGTTACGCTCCGATGGCCGCTTGTCTGACATTGCGCCGACCATTTTGGATGTTTTGAATATTCCCCAGCCGCCAGAAATGACGGGGCGATCGATGCTGCTTAGTGCGTCAGTGGAAGTAAAGCCCAATCGCACGCCGGTGCAGGTGGGACTTTGATCGACTGCAGGTGGGTTGGGACAAACACCACGAGCAAGTTAATATATTTAATGGATTGCCGTTCTGCTAAGCGGCAAATTTCAGTTCGAAAATGTGATATCTGGCGCAACCTTCTATGACTGTAATTTCAATTATTAAGGTAGTTTGGGCCGTGTCTGCCGTTGGTTTGTCGGTGCTCGTTTTACTGCACAGTCCCAAGGGCGATGGCTTAGGGGCATTGGGCGGTCAAGCGCAGCTCTTTACCAGCACCAAAAGTGCCGAAACAACCTTGAACCGTGTCACTTGGACGCTCACGGCGCTATTCATGGGGCTGACCGTGGTGCTTAGTGCCGGGTGGTTAGAGACGCCGGTTGGCTAGTCGCCGCGTCCTGAGAACAGGTTTTTGAAAAGTTTGCTTACGCTGCGATCGCTTTGGAATTTTCCATTCCAGGGCGATTATTGATCTAGACACGAGTCGGGGGAAGCGATTGCTTGCCCATATCACTCTGTCTCGAACAGTTCACAACATTAGTGCTTTCCTGAACTGCTTGCCACCGGGATTGATCGCGGAACAAACAGAGCGCTCTCCTTAAAATCCTCATGGTCAAAGAGGACATTAGTCTACCGTTCCAGCCCTTAAGCCCCAAAGGGACAGAGGCAGTGCGCCGGCAAAGCATTGCTTAAAAAATAAACGCATCTTACAGAAACCGGGTCCCTATGGGCATGTCCAGCGCCTTCGGGACTAGCCAAGGGACCGGGTTTCTGGCCTTGAGCAACTGATCGATTACGTAACTGGCCGTTAATGCTTGGACACAGGAATCTTCTTAACCTTAGTGGCCAGTCCGAGACGCTCTAGCAGCCGAATCGTTAGCCACGTAACGTCAATCTCCCACCAGTGCCAGCCCGTTTGAGCTGCACCAGGGAACGTGTGATGATTATTGTGCCAGCCCTCACCGTAAGTCAAAAGCGATACCCACCAAAGGTTACGGGCATTGTCGTCAGCCTCAAAGTTGCGATATCCCCAGCAGTGGGTCGCGGAATTAACAAACCAGGTCGAGTGCCACAGCACCACCGCCCGCACAAAAATGCCGTAAACGACAAACGACCATCCCCCTATTAGATAGAGCGCGATCGCAAGTGGAACTTGCAGTAGCAGAAAATAGCGATTGAGCCAGCGATAATAAGCTTGCTTGCTCAGGTCGGGCGCAAACTTAGAATATTGGGCGAAGTTAAAAGAGTCAGACTCCGGCTGCAGAAGCCAAAGGATGTGACTCCACCAGAAGCCGCGTCTGGCCGAATAGGGGTCCTGCTGAAGATCTTCGGTGTACGCGTGGTGCTGACGGTGGCCACCGACCCAGAAGATCGGCCCGCCTTGAATGGCCATGGCGCCAACGGTGGCAAAGCCATATTCCAGCCAGCGAGGCACTTGAAAGCTACGATGGCTTAGCAATCGATGGTAACCCAAACAAATACCAAGGCTGCCAAACAGCCAGTGCAACAGTAGCATTACGGCCAAGGCCGACCAGGAGAAAAATATCGGAGCCAGCAGCAGAGCGAGCACGTGAACCGCTCCAAAGAAAGCAACCATGCCCCAGTTAAAGGTCCTGCGGGAGTGCGATGGTGTCGATAGTCGAGTTGAGTTCGTTGTCCGCATGGGCAAAAATTCCTAATTAACGGTAGTGATTTGCCAGGATAAAGCAAGTATCACTTGCACTAGGTTAGCGTAGCGAGTTTTTTCAAGATGCGCAAGCCTATTTTTCTGCTAAAGTTTGATTTATATGCAAGTAAGGCTTGCCAACATTACGTATGGCATCTTCTTCTCGTGAACGACTCGTTCAAGCCGC
>JBCCNE010000244.1:0-6933 GCA_039026015.1 Cyanobacteria bacterium P01_C01_bin.70
GAGGGCGGCGTCATCGTTATTGATGCTGACGGTCGCTGCGCCTCTGCCCAGTCCACCACCGGCCTAATCTGTGGCTGGATTGAACACGGCGGCAAAGTCCACTGCACTTTGGGGTAATGCCAATTTGTCTCTGCATGGCGGGAATCGTGCGATCGTATCGTGGCAGGAACTGCCCCCTTGATGCTGGCCTGAGTTTATGAGCGGCCTCGACAGAGACTGAGCCCCACGCCGCCCAGGAAATCCTCGTCTTATAGTTGGAAGCGGCGTGATTACACCATGAGAAATTGCTTTAAAATAAAAAGCTGGGTAGAAGCTTTCTTTCGAAAGGCTTCCCCCAACTGGTGCTCAAGGAGCACACGCGAGTCTACAGGATGTTTTTATAATGGCCGCAGCCGTGAGGAATCACCATAGGGAAAAACTCAGAAAAGTTCAGGTGTTTTTGGGATAAAGCTAGATTTTTCAGTTTGAAGCGCGTGGCAAAATCCGGAACTTTGAACTGAAGAGCTCGCTGCGCAATGCTTTCAGTGATCTGAGCGGCTCTCACTAAACGACAAATTGCTGTATCCATGACCTTAGGAGCAAAGGCGCGATCGCCGTTGATTATTGATGACAGAAGTCTCTAAAGTGCCACTTCTAGGTACGGCTACGACTGCCCTGCAGCAACCCTGGACGGCTCGCTATGCCAAGTTTTTAGCCCTGGTCTTGGGATATGGGGCGACTGTTCATATCGGCAATATGCTGGGCCTCAGCGGGACCCCTTGGTTAGAAACACCCCTCTTGTGGCGAACCCTTGATGTGGTGCTGCTCGTGTTTGACGGGGTGACCGCAATCGCCCTTTGGCAAAGCTATGCCTGGTCGGTGGGGCTGTTATTTAGCGGCATGGCGCTGCTGCAGTTTGTGCCGTATATTTTTTGGCGATCGCACTTTATTCTTAAGCCCGAAGATGCCCAAAAGCTCAACGGACTGCTGGGCACCGAAGCACTGCTGCTGCTGCTTTTTACTGGCTTACTCTGGCTCAAAAAGTAACGCTCTTGATGGAATGTGCCTTTCTAATGCCAGTCATCGGTTAATAAGCTCTTGCCACGGGACATTAGCGGCTTACTGCACAGTAAGGTTGACCCCATCGTTAATGTATTCCGTCACTAGTCCTTGACGAAAAGTCACAGTACTATCGCCAAAATTGAAAATTTCCTTGCAGTTGTTGTCGAGGCGGCTTATGGCGGTCGGCGTTTTTTGCTCCGCTTGCAGGACATCCATTCGGCTAGAACCTAATGACCAAGTTACGGGCACAGTGCCATCCGCCGAAGATACGACTGGCAACATCGAGACCTTAAGATTATCGTCGGCGTTAGCGTAGCTAACAACGCTGTCGTTGATTAACTGGACTACGCTATTGTCATAGTGCAGCGTTACGGCATCTTGAAAGGTGCTGGTGCGCGTGGGGGTGCCCTGAACTTGAAACACCTCTTCTTGAGAAGCCCCGATCGCCCAAGTATTAGCAGGTGGTCGAATCGACAAAGCTACCTGGCGATCGCCCAATACGCTTAAATTACCGTCTAAATCGCTGAAATCCACCACATAGCCATTTTTCAGCTCCACGACACTGTTGCCGTAATACATCACCTCTTTGCAAGAATTGCTGTAGTGACTCATGCGCAGAGGCATCCCTTGAATGGCGATGACTAGCTCGCGATCAGAGCCAATCGTCCAATAGGGCTGCTCTCCTGGATTACTCGGTGCTCGGGTGTTGACATTACTCTGAGCATATTGCAGGTTGCGGGCATACTCAGACAGCTTTTGCTGCGCCACATCGTAATTCGGGTGGTGAGTCGGCACCGACTGCATGTGGCTAATAGCCTGCTGCCACAAGATCGCCACCTGACTCCATTCTTCGCGAAATTCAGCCGTTTGCGTCAGCTCGGCTGCACTCATTGCCTGCCGCGAACCCTGATTAAACGAGTCTTCCTCCAGCAAATTTTGAGTGCTAACGCCTTGAGGTAGCAGCGGCAGCTCAAAAGCTGCTCCCAACCACATTAGCCCAACACCAATGGTCACCCCGAGCGATGTCCAGACTAACTTATTGCGCAGTGACCGACGCTGATTGATTAACTCAAAAGTATAAAGGGGCTCTGACTGATGACCTTCGAGTTCGGGATGGCGTTTTGACATACACAACTGAGGGTGGAGGGCATTACCGGCAGGGAAATGTCGTCAATAGGCAACCGCAATTGCTGACGAAGCCGTCGGGGAGTATAAATGCTCAAATGAGTCTGACTTTCCCCGCTTAGACTAACCAAAGCTATCGCGGCAGTATCCATTGCCCAGAAATCAAAATGAAAAATTCATAATGTCCTCTCAGACAAACCAAATTTGCTTGAAGAGTACTGAGCCTTATTCTACAGAGCATTTCTTGGCCTAGTGAGGCACGAAACGCTGCCGAATGCAGTCACGAATGCCCTGCAATTTTGTTCTGGATGCCCTGCAACAGCCGCCCCTTTGAAGCAAATGTTGGCGCTTATCTTTATTTCCTGTCGGCACTATCTGTTTCCAAGCTCTGCACGCCAATTTTTTCTACGATTTGTTGACGCCTCTTCAAAGTAACGAGGCGAGTGATCTACAAGTGATAAAAGTGCGTTTCCAAGGTTTAGCCATGACTGACAATGGTCTTAATGTAGATAAGTTGGCGCTTGAATCTCTGAATGAGCCCACACCAGCGGCTCAAACATCAGTTAAAGGCCAGAAAAAGAAGCCGACTAAAAAGCAAAAAAAGCAGGCCAAGAAAAAGCACTCCGCCTCTGAAGAAAAATTAGCGCAGTCAGTTAAGGCTTCTAAACATGCGCAGCCGGACGCAGATCGTCCAGTTTTCCGCTATTCTTCGGAAGCCGAGGGCAGTTCTAAGATGCCAAAAAAGTTTTACGAAAAGGAACTGGCTCGACTACAGGTTGAGCTAGTCAAAATGCAGTACTGGGTGAAGCAAACCGGGGCTCGCATTGTGATTGTTTTTGAAGGTCGTGATGCGGCGGGCAAGGGCGGCACCATCAAGCGCATCACCGATTCGCTCAATCCTCGGGGCTGTCGCATTGTGGCTTTGGGCACCCCCAGCGATCGCGAAAAGACCCAATGGTACTTTCAGCGCTATGTCGCCCACTTACCGGCAGCCGGAGAAATCGTCTGCTTTGACCGCAGTTGGTATAACCGCGCGGGCGTTGAGCGAGTGATGGGCTTTTGTACTGATGAGCAGTACGACGAGTTTATCCAAACCTGCCCCCAGTTTGAGCGCATGCTAGTGCGCTCCGGCATCATTTTGCTGAAATACTGGTTTTCGGTGAGCGATGATGAGCAAGAACGCCGGTTTCAATCTCGCCTGACGGATCCGGCCCGTCGCTGGAAGCTCAGTCCGATGGATTTGGAATCGCGCGATCGCTGGGTGGAATATTCTCGCGCCAAAGACGCTATGTTTGCCCATACGAATATTCCTGAAGCCCCTTGGTTTACCGTGGAAGCCGACGACAAAAAGCGGGCTCGACTCAACTGCATCAGCCACATTCTGACCAAAATCCCCTATGTGGATATGACGCCTGAGCCGATCAAGCTGCCTCCGCGCCGACCTATTCCCGACGACTATGAGCGTCCACCCATCAATGAGCAGTTTTTTGTGCCGCAGATTTACTAATCAGCCGAGTTGGAATACGGTTGCTTTGATCGGCTATCTATTGGCTTCTGGATGGTGATCTTTGGGGCAGTGAGGTCAATGCCAGTCCGGTGGTGACTCCATTGCATAGCCCGAATAGCGTTGCGTTTGGCGTCAAGGTGATGGGGGTTTTGGTTTGCCACATGAAGACGACAGTGACTATGTGAATCATGGCCCAACTAGCGATTGTGGCGATAATCCAGCGATAGGCTTTGGGCATGTGCCGACGCAAAACGTGCCATTGTAGGCAGCCGAGCAGCAGCGCGCCAGCAAAGCCATACTGCACCTCTTTTATCAAAAGGTGGTCAAGCTGATTACCGCTCCACGCGCGAGCTACACCCCAAAAAACTCCCCAAATGGCTGCCCAGGCCAGTCCGCTGGCAACTATCCAGCCAAACCTGATAGGCAGATAGCGGCGTAGCATCAATGATTGGACAGCACCGCCGACAGTTCCGAAGATGGCTCCTCGAATAGTGCCAAACAGCATTCCATACACAAACGCGAGTCGAACACTGATGTAATCGATTGGGATAGCCTCCTGAAGGAAACCGTACTGAAATGTTTGAGTGCTGTAGAACGCCTCATACATATTGGATCGTAAATTTCCTGAATTTGAAACAATGAACGATTTCAGAGGCTGCATGACTGCCGGCTCGACAAGGTAGAAAATCAAAAGCCCACAAATCCAACCCAGGGCACTAACGGCAAACCACTGAAGCCAGAAAAATAAACTATCCCTTCTCTGGCCATTCAAACCACGAAGCTTATTCAAGGACAACTCCAATGACCAACGTGAGTACGGGCAGGTTTAGCGAGATATCTAGCAAGACCATTCGATCGCCTGCAACGAAACCTGCCCCAACGGATCAACTTGATCGCACGCGCATCAAAGGTTGGCCAAATTCGACGGGCTGGGCGTTATCGACGAGAATTTCGACAATTTCGCCCGAGACTTCGGCTTCTAGCTCGTTCATCAGCTTCATCGCTTCGATGATGCAGACGGTTTGGCCGGTTTGGATGCGATCACCAATTTCTACAAACGCCGGTTCTTCAGGCGCGGGAGACCGGTAAAACGTGCCCACCATCGGTGAAGTGATTTCAATAAAATCCGTATCGACAGAAGGCGGTGGCGTGGGGGTAGCGACGGGGGCAGCGGCAGGCGGCGACTCAACGACGGGAGCCACAATGGGCTGCTCTGGAGCGGGAATTACCGCTACCGGAGGATTAGCCGACGCGATCGCCCCTTGTTTGCGGAGAGTGAGCTCAAAATCAGCGCCCTTGAGCGTCAGCTCCGAAATATCGGTCTGGCTCAGCGTGGTGACCAGTTCCCGCAGTTCATTAAAATTCAGTTCCACTGATTGCACTCCCTACCAATAGCGTGGAGTTGCCTCCACCAAAACTCGCGCGGGCGGGCGACTCGGCTCGTCCTAAGATTCTCGTCCTAAATAGGAATCGTTGCGGGTATCGATTTTAATCTTCTCGCCAATGGAGATAAACAGCGGCACCATCACCTGTGCCCCTGTTTCTACAGTCGCGGGCTTAGTGCCGCCCGTGGCCGTATCGCCCTTTACGCCCGGATCGGTTTGGGTCACTTCCAGCACGACGGAAGTCGGCAATTCTACTTCCAAGATTTGGTCGTTCCAGCGCACTACGTTGACTTCCATCTCTTCCTTGAGATACTTAACGCGATCGCCCACCTGTTCTCCACTCATGCGCACTTCTTCATAGGTTTCCATATCCATAAAAACCAAATCTTCGCCGTCGCGATAGGTGTGCTGCATGACCTTTTTTTCCAAGTTGGCCTGGGGGACCGTTTCACCGGCACGAAACGTTTTTTCCACCGTGTTGCCAGTTTGCACGTTTTTGAGCTTCGTACGAACGAAGGCCGATCCCTTGCCTGGCTTGACGTGTAGGAATTCCACTACGCGCCACACTGACCCATCCAGTTCAATACTGACGCCCGTACGAAAGTCGTTGCTGGAAATCATAACGCTGGCTACCCATCGCTCTTGAATATCGGCACCTCATTTTACCGCTCAGTCGTCAACTTTCCAGAACCCTTCTGGAGATGCGCACGCTATGGCAAGATCAAAGACGTTTAAGGATGACTCTTTGCTAGCCCAAATCCATGCAACTATTTCATCGTTGGCTTACTGGCCTTGCTCTTAGTGCCCTGATCTGGAGCAGTTGGCTAACTGGCGCAGCGCTCTGCGCAGCCACTCCGGCTGAGGCCGCGACTCTTTCATCACCGCTGATTGCCTATTTACCACCGGGGAATGCGGTCACCGATGGCCGCGCCCTGCTGCGCTATTCTTTACCGATTGATAATAAAGATATTCGCACTGTTCAAGAAAGTTTGGAAGGTCTGTCAGAATGGCTGCGTAGTAAGCGCTGGGGACCCATTGTTCGCGACACCAACAAGGTCAACAAGCTGCTGGGTCGTCGGCGTGAGGCGATTTTGGCCGACATCCCAGCTGCCCGGCAGACCCTAGCGGCAGAATATTTGGATGATATTCGCGCTGGTTTAGAGCCCATTATTACCAGTGCCAAAGACCGCGAGCGCGAGCCTATTTGGATCAAGCGCGGTGAACTGCTGGACAAGGTGGGGGCGATTGAAGAAATGATGGTGGAAGGCTTCCCCTATGAGGTGCCGGAAGAGTACAGCAGCCTGCCTCAACTCAAGGGCCGTGCCACCGTTGAGTTTGAAACTAGCAAAGGCACTGTTACGGCCGTGATTGACGGCTATACGGCACCGGTCACTGGCGGCAACTTTGTCGATTTAGTGCAGCGGGGCTTTTACGACGGGATGCCCTTCATTCGCGCAGAAGACAATTACGTTCTGCAAACCGGTGATCCAGAAGGACCTGAGGAAGGTTTTATCGATCCTAAAACCGGCGAATATCGGGCGGTTCCCTTAGAAATTTTGATTAAGGGCGATGAAGCTCCCATCTACGGTTCAACTTTGGAAGAGCTGGGTCTATATCTGGAAGAGCCGGTGCTGCCTTTCTCCGCCTACGGCGTGATGGGACTGGCACGCCCCGCAAATGACGTAAATGGGGGGTCGTCGCAGTTCTTTTTCTTCTTGTTTGAGCCCGAACTGACTCCAGCTGGCCTGAATTTGTTGGATGGGCGCTTTGCCGTGTTTGGCTGCGTGGTGGATAACAAAGAGGTGCTGGAAACGTTGGGACAGGGCGATCGCATCATTGCGGCCAGAGTGGTCGATGGCCTCGAAAATCTGGTGA
>JBCCNE010000245.1:0-6906 GCA_039026015.1 Cyanobacteria bacterium P01_C01_bin.70
AAGTATTGTTACTGCCGGTGGTATGGCGATCGCCACGCCACCGGCTTCACCCTCTTGCTGACAGCGTTTGACGCTTCTATGAAAGCATGTCAGTGCCCTGTAGAATTGCTGGGATCGATGAAGAAAGCCATTTGATCTGAACATATGGCTTTAGTGCTTTTCGCACACGGCTAGCTAACGTCGCGGTTAATCAAGCGTTGCCGATAAGTACTTTGGCAGTTTTCTGCTAACAATTTGACTGTAACTACCCTGTCGGGGTCTAGCCGATAGGCCAATGATAGTGACAGCATCAATGCATCGCAGTTTTGCGGGCAACGACCCTCGAACGGCTCTGTTGTAAAGGCCTCTGGAGTAAGAGATATGATCTCTGAATCAAGATTTTGTACTGGTTTTATGTGCTCAAGCAGCATGGTTTGGCGATACACCCTACAATCAGCTATGGGCTGGACGAGGAATACCGATAGCATGACGGCGGTAGATGACATTACTCAAGAATGGTCAACCAGGCTAAGAACAGACCTTGCTGGGGAAAGCGGAAATTCCCGTAAGAGCATTTTGACTTGGCTATTGGGCCCCAATCCTGAACGATTTAATGAGGCCAATCAGGAAAAGCAAAAAGTCTTAAGGCAGGCATTAGAGTACCGCTATCAAATTTTGCGGCAGCGGTATTGGCAGGTTAGCCCTGATCGCGCCTATAAAAACCTGATTAAGCGATTGAGCAGTTTATTTCTCGTGCGCAGTAAGGTGCGTACCTGGATTGCTCTCAGCCGCGATCGCCGTCGTACCGTGACCGATGTGCTGCAAGAAGTGATTCAAGAAATGTTGCAAAGCGATCGCTATCTCAAAGAGCAGGTCGCTTGGATTGGCGCATGTTCGCCCCGATCACAGATTCGTAATCTACTGATGCTGGCAACGGTCGAAGAATATTGCTTGCGCCCGATTCGTAATCAACCTCTGTTGGTTTATCGCTTTGTGAATTATCTGCGGCGATCGCAGCGGGGCGGTATGACGAACATTCCTTCTGGTGAAATGATTCGTCTGATTTCTGAAGAGATTGGTACCGATGAGCCCGACTCTTCTATGAGCTTGTTAGATGTTGAGGCCGTCTCGCAGTATGAAATGCAGGCTGATGCTGAAGCTGCGCAGACGATGCGAGAGCAAGTCAAACAAAGCTTTTCTAGCTATTTACGGGAGGCTCTGGATGCTACTGCTGTGGAATGGCTAGACCTCCATTTGCAAGGATTCACCCAAGACGCGATTGCCCAACGGCTGAATCTCTCTACCAAAGAAGCATATCGCCTGCGGGAAAAAATTCGCTATCACGCGATTCGAGTTTTTACTCTTAAAGAACAGCCAGACTTGGTTTTAGGGTGGCTCAAAACCTCTCTCAAAGAACATAATTTAGGTCTGACTCCAGAGCAGTGGGGAACGTTTGAGGCCAGCCGCACGCCCCTACAATTGAAAATTTTGCAAGGGCTCAAAGCGGATCAAAGCTTTGATGAGATTGCTCAAACCGTCAAGCTGAAAGTGAAGCAGGTCAACGGGGAATGGGCGCAGGTTTATTTAGATGCTCAAAGTCTGCGTCAGGAAGCCGACAGCGTATAGTTTGCCTGTTTGTCGTAGCATTTAAGGTGTCCTAAAACAGGTCAGACATCCGTGCAGCCTTTACTGATTATTCAGGATCTAGAAAAAACCTACGGTAATATCCGCGCCTGCGATCGCATTTCATTTTCCCTCTATCCTGGTCAGGTGTTGGGAATTATCGGCGAGTCTGGTTCAGGCAAAAGTACCCTGCTAAACTGCATTGCTGGAGAGTTGCCCATTGATAGCGGCATAGTTACGTATCGCGATCGCACCGACAGCGTTCTTGATCTGCTGACGTTACCGGAACCCCGGCGTCGCCGACTGATGAAAACGGAGTGGGGTTTTGTGCGGCAAAACTCTCGTGATGGCTTGCGTATGGGGGTGACTGCCGGAGCCAATATTGGCGAACGCTTGCTGGATGTGGGAGTGCGTCACTATGGCAACATTCGTACTGAGGCTCAAGATTGGCTCACCCAGGTAGAAATTCCTGATCAGCGGATGGACGATTTGCCCAGTACCTTTTCGGGGGGAATGCAGCAGCGTCTACAGTTGGCTCGGATTTTAGTCACTCGCCCGCGTCTGATACTGATGGATGAACCGACTGGCGGCTTAGATGTGTCTGTTCAGGCCAAACTGCTGGATTTGATACGATCGCTTGTTCGAACTCTGCACCTCAGCGTGATTCTGGTTACCCATGACATCGGCGTTGTGCGCCTGCTGGCTCACCGGTTGATAGTGATGCAAAACGGCCAAGTGGTTGAGTCAGGCTTAACGGATCAGGTTTTAGACGATCCTCAGCATCCGTATACCCAGCAATTGGTGAACGCGACCTTGGTGCCGTGAAGGAGGGCGAGAGGCTAGAGTATGGCTGAGTGATGGATTGGGGGAGTCATGGAGTAGTTGTCAGGGCTAGATTCCACATTCCCGATTCCCTATCCTTCAAAACTGGCAACCAACGCTTCTGGCCGCATTCTGAACTCTGAATCCTGCACTCCGCACGCTGCTGCAGCTACTCAATCACCCAGCCACTCAACTACGTTGTCAGCAAAAACCGGCTCAAGTATCTCTAGATGCAGCGTAGGCATCAATGAATGGGAGAAACTCCTCTTCATGAGCAGCTGCTTGACACCAGGCTTGCACTGATTCTAGTTCGCGGACAGCAGTCACGAATTGTTGGGCAACGGAATTTAGCTGAATACCGTAAGTGACAAATCGTAGGGCAACCGGCGCGTACATAACGTCAGCGATAGAAAAATCTCCGCACAGCCAGGGGCCACCGTAGCGTTCAAAGCAGTTCTGCCAGAGTATTTCCACGCGTTGAATTTCGGTGCGGGCAGCGCTGGAAAAGTCGTCGAGCGATCGCTGCTGGCAGACCCGCAGATTTTGGGGCAGTTCTTCACGAATAGCCGTAAAACCCGAGTGCATTTCTGTGGCAATTGAACGGGCGTGGGCGCGACCGGCGCGATCGCTAGGCCAGCCTACTGATTCGGGAAAGTTTTCCCGCACATACTCCATGATTGCCAGGGAGTCCCAAATGGCAAGATTGCCGTGTAGCAATACTGGCACCTTGCCAGCAGGCGTGTAGCGCTTGATCTCAGACTCCCACTGCTCTGTAAAGAGCGCCAGTCTAATTTCCTCAAACTCTAAGGCACTTTGCTTCAGAAAAAGCCAAGCCCGCAATGACCAAGACGAATAGTTTTTGTTGCCGATGATCAGCTTTAAAGACACCGCAATGGCCCTTGATAAATGCGAAATCAAAGTAGCAAGGTTGAATGTCTGACAGCCTAGCGTCTCTGAGAGATCCTATCAAGCTGGAACCTGCGGGCCGAAATAATCCGAGACAAAACTGCCGTGCAAACCATAAGGAACATGATGCTTGAGCTTGAGCCGAGCGATGGGGCCTTGAGCGATATCTTGGGCCGCCAAAATAATCAGGTCAGAACAGCGTCGCGCGGCACTGTAGGTTAACACTAACAGCCAGCCTTCGTCTTCGGCCTGGGCATCTGGATAGGGTACAAACACAGGCTCACCCATAAAGCCTCTTGGAGCCTCGCTCCAAATCTGCTCTTCACCGGTTTCTAAATCGCGCTTGAGCAATGCTTGTAAAGGAGCATTGCCCTGAGGGGCATGTACGGCCCCAATATACAAATAGCGATAAGGCTGACCTACTTTGGCGGGATGCAGGGCCGGAAATTCACAACCGCGAGCGATCAAGCAGGTGTGCTCAACTGTGTCGGTGGCTAGATCAATAGCAAAACGCCACAGCTGTCCAGCCGGTACCTGAGAGAAGTCAACATCTTCGAAGGTCAAGCCCTCGTCCAAGCTAGGAAAATCCTGGTAAACCACAGAATCTACAAATACTTTACCGTCGCGCTCAAAAGCATTCGCATGGTGGAATACAAACCCAGCCGGAGCTGCAATCGACTTTAGTGGCCCGTCACCGTGACGGGGAATCAGGATGATATTGGTTTTTGCCTTGGGGTTGAACTGTACACATTCACCGGCTCCTTTGAGCCCGAAGACAAATGGGAATGGATTAAAGCTGACGGGATTTTGAAAAAAGATGACGTATTGGGGAGTGATCGCAAAGTCATGCATAAATGCGAAGCCTGGAATACTCCGCTGATAGCTTTTAAGGCGATCGCCCTGCGTATCAAATTCATGCACTCGGATGACGCTCGACAGCCCCGTCTTGACGGAAAAATTGACGAGGCGTGGTGGCTGCCCTTCCTTGAGGTTACCCGGATCGATGCGGGGATGGGCGGCGAAAGGGTCTCCCGGCTCTAGTAGGCCGTCTAGGTCATCTAAGCCAAGGGTTTCCAAAGTATTAGGGTCGAGGCGATGAGGCTGTGCTGCTTCCCACAGGGCAAGTAGTCTGCCGCCCCAGTAGATAATGTGGGTATTAGCGATGTTCTTAAGCTTGAAGTCAAACAAATTGGCCAGCCAACCACCTGGTTTCGGAGTGCCAAAAACGCCTCGATATAGAGCTTTACCAGCCTTCTGCTCGGCTACATAGCCCTCAGTTCGGACAAAGCGATTGCGGTAATACGCTTTGCCATTTTGCAAGGCAATGCTGCTGATCATGCCATCTCCGTCAAAGGGATGTTTCAGCGAGTGTCCGTTGATATCTAGCAGTCCAGGACCATTGCGGAACAGCGTGCCCTCTAAAGCTGTGGGAATCTCGCCCTCAATGTCGTCAATCCAGTAAGCGAATTCTTCCGGTTGAGAGCGATAGCCACTGCGCCAGTCATCCATGTCGTAGGACAACTGAGACGACGATTCAGCATTAGCGGGAGAAGGCAGAGTTTGCATAATTTAGTTCTGACTGGATTTTAAAGACTGCAAGCGATCAGGGGCAGGTAGGGGTAAGTGGCAACTTGAGGGTGCGATATCGAAGATTTTTCGAGCCCGAGTAATCAATTTGTCAATTAAAACGGGCTGCTGGAAATTAAGTTTCTGATTTCACAGCGCCAACCGGAAGCGCTATGGATTGTCCGCCACTGCTATCGGGTGAGAGTGTAATGACCTCACCAGCAGGTAGCGACGAACCAGATACAATCACTTCTTCACCTTGAGAAGAAGTCCGTGGCAACAAAAACAACAGAGGTAACGGCAACAATGTCGATAAGTTTGTCAACGTCACCAGCAGCCAGAGATTCTCAAAATTGGTCTCGGTCACCCCCAGCCAGTGCGTCAGCAATGCCCCAAACTCATGGGAAAGGAGTCCTGCTAAATTCAAGATTGACATTAACAAAGCAAATAGCGTTGCTTCTACTCCCGGCGGACAGATGCGAGCGGAAAGCACCAGCACGGGCATAAAAGAGATTTCGCCCATGACGGTCAAAATCAAACTGTCGCCAAGGCTAAACCACTCGTCGCCAATGCCAATGGTTCGATTTGTATGGGTCACTAGCAGCAGCATTGTGAACCCAAACACGGTTGACAGCACGGTTGACCAAGCAAAAATCGTGCGAAACGGTACTGCTTTAAGAAACCGCTGAAAAATTCCGATGCCGACGAGTGCGGCGATGCTGGTTACCAGCCGCACGCGCCCTAAAAACTCTGGCTGAAATCCCAGATCGTTGGTGGTGAAAAAGAAAAAGGCTGAGTCTGCGGTGGGCGTCGCCTGCCAGAGAAAGATGAATAATGCTGGCATCCAAATGGCTTTTTGAGAGACTGCTGCTTTGAGCTGCTTGATTTGACCACCAATGACTTTCCAGGTTGAAGTCTCAGTGACCGGATCTTCAGCAATCCACCAAGCCACCACCGAGACGATTAGGGGAAAGGTCGCCGTCACGCCAAACACAGATCGAGTGCCAACATATTCCAGCAGTAAACCACCGAGGTAAGCGGTGATAATGCCGCCGATCGCCGATGAACCCCATGCTAGAGATTGCAGCGAACCAGCGTCACTTTGAGATTCTTGCCGGGCGCGTTCGACCACGAGGGAATCCACAATCACATCGCCCACGGCTACTGAGAGCGAACTGAGCGTAATTGCGGCGATCGCTGTCCACCCGGTATTGACTACCGTGGCCATTGCCAACCAAGCGGCTGCTCCTAAGAAACCCGACAAAATCAGGTATGGTCGCCGCCGATATCGCATAATCGGAAAGCCATCTGAGACGAATCCCAGTAGCGGCTTGACCGTCCACGGTGCCGAGGCGATACCAGTCAGGGCAGCGACTTCAGCCGGTGTTAAGCCCAAGTCATCTTTGAGGAAAAAACTGACTGCCAGCCGTGCTAATCCCAAAATGCCTTGAACGAAGTAGACCAGCAAAATGGCGGTTAGCTCTAGAGATAACTCTTGACCAAACAGCAACCGCTGCTCAATAAATCGTTTAATGGTGTCCTTACTGATGGCAGAAGAGTCGGTCATATCAGATATCGATGAGTGCGCAGGAGTGTTAAACAGCGGGAGTCTATAAAGTGTTGCGATTTATTAACCGCCTCTATCATAAACATTTCGCTTCCTTTAAGCAGGGTCTTAAGGCTAAAAGGCCAGCTTGGCAATACCTGTTTTGAAAACAGCGCAGGATGGTAAATATAGCAGGATAGAGAATTAAAAGGCCTGCTGCACAGTGCTTGTGGCGATTCTAGCGATCTTGTGAATGGTTCTGGCAACCGCGTAGATGCGGAGCGATCGCGGCCCACTGGATACCGCTAAAACAATTGACAGCATACGTTTAGAACACTGACGGAATACAGATAGGCACTGCATTCGGTTCCAATTGCCGAGGCTGATTTGACTGCCACCTGGGTTTTCGTCGCTGAGCGCAAAGCATATTGCCGCTGATGATAAAACTGTCAGCATCACCATCT
>JBCCNE010000246.1:0-6905 GCA_039026015.1 Cyanobacteria bacterium P01_C01_bin.70
GAATTTAGAAACCTGAGTTATCAGCGTAAAGATTTACGACAGTTATCTATTCAAATCAAAAATTCACCTGTTAATCATTGAATTTATATTTGAACATGAGAGCTTTTATAAGCAGGTATCTACACAGCCAATTCATGGACAAACTGCTCTCGTGATATTTATTTCTAAGTAGGTTAGAGCTTGATTTAGGTAATCGGAGAATCGATAGAACCTGTATTCTATTGCCCCCATGCGTAAACGCTTCAAGTCAGGTTGTTTAGTATCTCAAGCAGTCTTCTTGAGAGTCACTTGACTCGAAACAGAGTATCTACTTCGTCAGTTAAAAACTATGATGACCGCATTAATAAATCCTCAGAGCCCCTCTTCTCAAAGGCAAAAGTCTGCAATCGCCCAGCAATACGATCTCGCTAAACAGCCTGATCACACCAATCATCTACAGCTAGACCATATTGCGCTACAAAATCATCTAGGCAGTGTCCTCATCCTCACGGAAGACGGCACAGTTCTACAGGCCAGTGAAAACCTGCAGTCGCAGTTGAGCAAACTCAATGATCATGCCGATAGCGTCAGGCAACTGCCCCAAGAAATTGCCCTCATTTGCGAAATCTCCAAGCAGTGCCGTAATCGGTTTCCCAGTCAAAACTGGGCGATGGAGTTTGACATTTTCACTAAAGACACCATCGCCCTGCGCATCCGTAGTCGCTGGCTCAAGCTAGAAGGCTTTGACCAGCCCTGCATTTTGCTCATCGTCGAAGACCGGCAGCAAATGGTGCAGGATATTGTTCTAGACGAAGCCCAAGACTGGGGGCTGACGTCACGAGAGCAGCAAGTTTGGCTACTGCATCAAGAAGGCCACACTTACATTGAAATTGCCGAGAAGCTCTTCATTAGCAAGAACACCGTGAAAAAGCATATGCGGAGCATTCACGCTAAACGTCGCGCGGGTGAAGAGTCTTAAGCTTCGGCCTGCCCCACAAAGGGAGTGGCCCACAGGCGCCAGTTTTCTTTATTGAAGGGCGATCGCCATCGACAAATCAGCTCCGACTCTAGGGCCTGGCGTGCTTGGCGATCGTCAGGTGCATAGGGCCAAAACCCAATATTGACCTGTACGGCGAGCTGGGCAGTACGGTGAGCCGAGACGTAATTCAGAATGTAGCGCTTGCAATCGTGGGTGCCTTTCCAACGCTGGTTAGCTTTGACCGTTTCACCCACATAGAGCAGCAAATCAGCCTCGTGATCGACCACGAAATAGAGGGCTGCATGACCGGCATCGGTGAACTGCTCGCGCCAAAATTCAGCGTTGCGCTGCGGCAGCGTAAACGGATCGATGGCGGCAGCGGCAGATGGTGAAGACAGCAGGTCGAACAGCGCCCCTTGGGCCTCGCTGGGTCCCTGACGGACAGTTTGTTGAAAGCGCTCGATGCGCCGTTTCCAAGCGGTTAGTTCATCCGCGCTGAGAGGCGGGGCGGATGAACGGTTGTAAGCCCAGGAAACCTCTGCCGCTTTGAGATCTTGTTGAGACAGGAGAGTTGGTTGGTAGTCTGTCACGCGATTGCCCACATCTAGCGTTTTCACTCACCGATAATACTGTAATCGCGCTATTTGAGCGGTTCAGTTAACGCTAATCTTAATCCGCTCAAAAATCAGGCTTACTATACTGAGGATAGACTTCGCGAATGGGCGTTTCCTGCCACACTTGCCTAAAATCTCCACCAGTAGGAATTTTTCGTTTCCTATTGGTAGCGCGACTCGATAGGCTATAAGAGTTTCTAGATTTTTGTGAATTCTGTGATTTCTACGGCGACTGTGCGAGTGATTGGGAGTTGGTGCCTGTGCCTGTGCCTGCTGTGGGGGGCAGCGCCGCCGGCGATCGCGGCCAACCCCGTCTCGAATTTTAGCCAAGACGACATTCAAGAGATTGCGACGCTGCGGGAAAAGGCGTTTATCACTAGCCGCGAGGGCGATTACGTAGCGGCCGAAGAACTGTGGACTCAACTCTTAGAATATCTGCCTGAGGAGCCCGCTATCTGGAGCAATCGCGGCATTGTCAAAGCGAGTCAGTTTCACTTAGATGAGGCCATCGCCGACTATACCCAGGCAATTTTGCTGGCTCCGGAAGAAGCGGATGCTTACTTGAATCGAGGGGCAGCCTATGAAATGCAGCGGGATTGGGCAGCAGCAATTGCTGACTATAACCGGGTTCTGGATATTGACCCTGAAGAAGCCGGTGCGTTGAACAATCGCGGCAATGCTGAGGCGGGGCAAGGCAATTGGACAGCGGCGATCGCCGATTATGAACGAGCCGCCGATTTAGACCGTAACTTTGCGCTAGCTCGGGTCAACTATGGTCTGGCCCTGTTTCAAACGGAGCAGACGGAGCGATCGCTGAAAGTGCTGCGCGGCATCGTACGCAAGTATCCCAACTTTCCCGATGCGCGGGCGGCATTGACGGCGGAACTTTGGGCCCAAAATCAGCGCGGCGAGGCGGAAAGCCAGTGGGTAGCCGTCGAGGGCTTAGATAAACGCTATCAGGATATCGATTGGGTGCGGACGGTTCGCCGCTGGCCGCCCAAAGTTGCAGACGCGCTGGAGCAATTTTTGCTGCTGGAGGGCTAAGGCGATTGTGCTAGAGCTGGGACTAGTAGCGGCATTGGGCTTTTTGGGCAGCTTTGGCCACTGCGTTGGCATGTGCGGCCCGATTAGCGTGGCCTTTTCACTAGCGTCACGCTCGGCCCCCGCAGCCAAGTCTGCAGAAACCGACAGCACCCGATCGCGACTACAGCATTTTTGGTTTCACTTGTGCCTCAATCTGGGGCGGCTAACTAGCTACATGTTAGTCGGGGCGACAATCGGGGGACTCGGTTCTGTCCTTGTGGCTGGGGGGCAAATGGCCGGTGTGGGCAGCGGGCTGCGGCGCGGCATGGCCCTGCTGACGGGAACCTTGCTGATCGCGATCGCGCTACGACAGTTGGCCCCGACTTTGCTGCCACCATCGCCATTTTGGCATCCCTTCCGCGGTGCCCTGCACGAGCGCCTGCAGCGAGTGATGACCGCCGCGGCCCAGTCGCACCAGTGGTGGACACCATTCTCACTGGGCTTGGCCTGGGGTCTGATTCCCTGCGGCTTTCTCTACACGGCGCAAATCAAAGCCGCAGCCACCAGTTCGCTCTCCAGCGGGGCAGCAACGATGGGGGCCTTTGGCTTAGGCACCCTGCCAATGATGGTGGGCTTGGGCACCTACAGCGCTTGGTTGAGCCAAGATCGCACCAGTCAACTGTTTCGACTTGGCAGTTGGATTACCCTACTGATCGGGGTTTTGACCCTGATGCGCACCGGTGACCTAATGGTGGACTATGCCGGACATTTATCCCTACTCTGCCTGGCGCTGGCCCTAATTGCCCGGCCCATCAGCAAGCTGTGGATTTATCCGCTGCGGTTTCGGCGGCTGTTGGGAGTGGCGGGGGGCGTTTTGGCGCTGGCGCACACCGTTCACATGTTCGAACATAGCTGGAACTGGAATCCTGCCGCCGTCCGGTTTATGCTGCCTCAGCACCAGTACGGCATGGTAGCTGGGGCGATCGCCCTGCTGCTGCTACTGCCGCTCACGTTCACCAGCACTGACGCGGCTCAGAAACGTTTGGGCTCAGCTTGGCGATCGCTGCATCTGCTCAGCGTTCCCGCGCTATTGCTGGGGGGAGGGCACGCCATCATGGCGGGCTCTAGCTATTTGGGCAGCCTGCAAATGCAGGGGCAACCGCTGCTTCATTCCGGCCTTCTCGCGGGGGGGCTACTACTCGTGTTGGCAGTGCGCTCGCCTCAGTGTTGGCAACTCCTCCATCTCAAGCAGTGGTATGTTCCTGCCCGCAAGGCATCCTCCCTCAAATCACCGCAACAACCGTCCTCTCATTGTCATTAAGACGTCCTATGCAGAGAATACTCTACCGTTCGCTGGGCTTAGCCAGCACCATGATCGGCATCGCCACCCTAACGGCCTCGGCCCACGAGGTGCAAATTGCCGGGGATGTCGGAGCGACTTTACATATCGAGCCCAACGACATCGCCCGGGCCGGAGCAGACACTGATTTGTGGTTTGCGCTCACCCAAGCCGGTGGCAGCGTTATTCCATTAGCCGCCTGTGACTGCGTTCTCACCATTTATGACAGTGTCGACACCGTCGTCTCCACGCCCTCGCTGACACCGGTTTCAGCCGAAGGATTCAACGATATTCCCGGCGCCACGGTGATGTTTCCCGAGGTGGGGGCCTATGACCTGGTGTTAACTGGCAGGCCGCAAGGGGCAGGCCAATTTTCCCCTTTTGAGCTGAGCTACGAAATCACTGTCGCCAGCCGGGCTCCCGACGCCACCTCGGCGGCGGCTGAGGGAACCCCTGACACCCCGGCTGAGGCCGCTGGAACTGCCGATATCGCCGCTGAGCCCGCCGCAGACAACGCCGCCCCGCCGCCCAATGGCGTTGCTGACACGCCAACTGAGAGTCCGGACCTGGCCCAATCTTTGGAAACTCCTGGGGCTGAGCCAACGTCTAATGCTTGGAGGTCGGCGCTGCTTGTGGGAGGCGCTATTGTAGTCGTAGGGTTAATCGTCGCGGTCATGGGCATCCGGAGACCGCCAGGAGATAAGACATGAGCATCCAAAAAACATCTTTATTCACGGGCATCGTAGGTTTTACAGCGGGACTTTTGAGCCACCTCGGCGGAGCGCTCGCGGCCGACATGGTGGTGCTCACCTACGGACCGTTGGCGGTTGATGTGCCCATGGACGATTTAGAGACGTTTGCCGAAAGCGGCGAAACCTCTGACGAACTGGGGAATTTGCTAGAGATGGCGGGGCAGGAGCCAGCGCAGGTACGCAACACTTTAAATGAGCCGGTGCCGGTCAATTTGACGGTGCTCGATTTGGCACTCAATTCGCCGCCTGGAGAATGGATGCTGGACCGGGCCAGTGAAACAATTCAGCCGGCATCTGGAGAAGCAGGACGGTTAGCGCTGCGATCGGCTTTAATTGGCGCGGCCTCGGTGGATAATGAAATCACCCTGCTAGAAGTAATGCAGGCTTACCCCAGTCCAGAAATCGTGGTGCGCGGCGATCGCCTGGTAGAAACCTACAATCTCCTAAACGACATTCTGGAACCGCTGGAAGATTTGGCCACGATTTTCAGCGAACAGCTGCGCACTGACCTGCTGCCGATCAATTAGTCGGGTGCGCTCGATCTGACATGTTTAGTGCTCAATCCCCTAGCCGGCCAATAAGCCGTGATGGCCCTGATGCCAGTGACTTGAGAGGAAATTACTGGCTCAACGTTTTTTCCAAAATCTCAGTAGCGGGCTCAACAATTGCCCAAGTGCCATCGGGCTGTCGCCGCATGGCGGCAAACTGTAACACGTCGCTGCGGGCCATTACCTGACCGGCCTGGACCGCGCCCAGCCGAGGCCGAGTCACGCCACACAGCCGAAAAAGATAGGCAGGCACTTCAGGACTGGTGTAGGCGACGCAGTTTTCACTGTCGGTGGGCTGCAGTTCTCCGTCAAACGGAGCCTTAATGTTGCCGCCGTTCAAATCGATTGAAATGTCGCCCAAGCTACCGATGACTTGGAAGCCCCCAATCTCACTGCCGGGCTGCAGTTGCCACTCCTGCTGTACGGGGATTTGGCGCGGCGACACTTCAGACTGGGGCAGGCCGCAGGCTCCTAAGCTGAGAAGACTTAAGAGGGAAATTGTCCTTAAGCTAATGTCTTGAATTCGTAGACGCGATCGCATAGCTTCCCCAAAATCGATTGCTTAGACGTGAGTGTCAGGCTGCTTTTTGGCTGCTTATTCACCTTATATCTTTAAACCAAGGCGGCAGACCGATCAGCCCTCGGTCGATATCAATATTTTGAGGTGTAGCAATCCTCTGCTGATCTAGATGCTGTCATTGATTTAGATTTCCAATGCTCTGATAGCAGGGTTTCAGCCTCTAGGCAATGAAATTGAGGCGGGCGTGATAAAGCTGAGCCCATAGGGTTTCTGGCATTAATTAATGACCCGCCCAGAACCGTTCAAATCGCTCAGGCTGCGAGCATGGAGCCTTGAAATTCCACATTCTCAATTCCGCACTCCGATGGATCAGCGTTCTGCATCGGTCAATGCCTCATACCATTTCTTCGGAATAGCACTACAGATTGGAATGGAGAGCTTTGGGAGCAAGGGGGCCGGGGAACAGGATGTGTAGCCAGAGTTTGGAGAATCTGTATTAAACATCGTTGTTTAGATCAGCCAATTGGAGCGATCGCCGGGTGATCTCAGCTAGGTTAGGCTGGTGGGCATCCTAGAAGCAGCATTCTTCTCCAACTAAGACAATATGCATCGTCGCCTCGCTGACCTGGGCAAAACACCGACAGTCCAATGGCTTCAGAAGCATCGTCGATTCCTGGGTTGGCTACTGCTATTTACGGCATTTGCCTTAGCCATTTGCGGGATCAGCATAGCAGTGCCCCTGGCGTTTACCGGCATCACGATAGAAGCACTGCTGGTAAAGCGCATTCGCACGAAAAGAGGGCTGGTCACCCGCGCCGACCAGCCACTCTTATATTGGCTATATGTTGGCGTTGGGGCTTTTGCCACAATTTATTCACTGGCGCTGCTATTGGTTTACAGCCGCTGACGCCTGGATAGCTAAGTTGATCGCGCTTAAATTGCCCCCGCAGCCAGACTGATGGTGATTCATGAATGCTTTGCCGCCAATGCGCTAGCTGTGATCGAGCGGCAAGGAAGCCGCGAGGAGCGCCGCTTGGGTGCGATCGCGCAAGCCCAGCCGTCCCAAAATATTGGTGACATGGTTTTTCACGGTGCCCTCAGAGAGAAACAGCGCTTGGGCAATTTCGCGATTGTTAGCGCCCTGGCCAATC
>JBCCNE010000247.1:0-6903 GCA_039026015.1 Cyanobacteria bacterium P01_C01_bin.70
AATTTTTTTGTGCATCAGGCAAAGTAGACTGCAGGTCGAGAGTAAACTCCGAATCAGCAGAGCTTTTAGCCCGCAGCCGCCATTCGAAGACGACGTCGTTAAACCTGGTTATGACTCCAAGCCCCAAACTTTGAGGTAGCCGGATTCAACCTCCTCCAAAATTGGAGGATACGAAGGCAATATCTACGAGTCTTGGACGTGCAGTTTAACAAATGAGGCAGGCAGCGAAAAATTGCTATAGGCTGATGGCGATAGGGCGTTTCGACAGCTAATGAGATAAAAAAATAATGGCCTGAAGCCCCTTGATCCAAGTCGGGGCGCTGACCTTACCAGGCAAAAAATGCTGTAGATGTAGCCAGAGCCCAGACAGGCGAGGAGCGGTAGACCATGTTGACTGATTTACAGAAACGTAAGCTGACCAAACTGTTTAGCATGTATGACTCTGACTACACGGGGGTCTTGGTAAAAAAAGATTTCGAAATCATGTTCAAAAAGCTATCGACGTTTCGCAATTGGTCGAAGCGATCGCCCCGCTGCATCTTGCTCCAAGATAAGCTGATGCGCGAATGGCAAGGACTTGACAAAAAGGCTGATACTCACGACAACGACGAGATTTCAATTGATGAGTGGCTAGCTTATTACGACGAAATTCTGGCGGACTCTCGTGCTTGCGCTGAAATCGTGACTGAGCTAATGGAACTCATCTTTGATGTTTTTGATCAAGACGAAGACGGCAAGATCAGTCAAACTGAGTGGGGACAGCTAATGGCCGCTTTTAATGAGTCACCGGTTTATGCGTCCACTATCTTTCCGACGTTGGATGATGATCAAGATGGCTGGTTAACAAAGACTGAAATCCGCGACTTGTTTAATCGCTTTTGCATGGGCGATGATCCCAATGACCCAGCTAACGGGATGTTTGGGCCTTACTGAGAGAGCAATCGCACTGTCCCTGTAGCATTCATTCCGGCCCATTGCGGCCCTTGTCAAGCATTATTTTTCCGTCGACGCCACGGCTGCTTGTTCGGACGGTTGGCGCTGGTTGGCCAGCGGCGCTAGCACCGTCAGCGACTGGGGCACACACTCAAGGTCAACGGCATCAAGATTGACGATTTCGCCGTCGATCACAACTTTTTGGCGAGGCTCCGTGGTGATCTTGACTCGCCTAGTGCGCAGGCAAATGATGTCTTCGCGCTGGGTGGGGGTATTGACCAGGGCAGAGGCAAATAAACTGGTCAAGGCGTTGAGGCTCTGCAGGCGATTTTGAGGGGTGGCGATGGTGACATCCAACAGGCCATCATCGACGATCACACTGCCAAATCCCTGCGCCAGAACCGACGTTGCCGGAGCCGCATTGGCCACTGTAATGGTTCCTGTCTGCACTTCGGTGAGTTCCCCATCAATGTCAATCACGGCATCGAAGAGTGCTTGCTCTTGAAACTGCTGCACTCCAGCAAACAGATAGGCCAGCACGCCTAAGCGATTTTTGAGTTCTCGATTGGCGCGATCGACCGTTTCGGCCTCCAAGCCGATTCCGGTTAAAAGAATAAAGGGGCGACCATTGCAGCGAGCCACATCAATGACGCGGGTCGTCCCAGCCAAAATTGTTTCACAGGCTCCCCGAATATCTGTGGGAATGCCCATCGCAGCGGCAAAAGCGTTGGCCGTGCCGCGAGGAATAACCCCTAAGGGAATATCGGTGTCGACGACGCTGCTGGCAACGGATGAGATGGTGCCATCGCCGCCAGAACCAATGATCATTTCGGCTCCCTCGGCGATCGCCTGCTGGGCCTGTTCAGCGGGGTCGGCTTCCGGCGTGGTCAACACCACCTTGAGCTGTACCTCAGGTTCCAGCAGCCGCCGAATCAGCGACAAGTCTTGATCGGGATTGCCCTGACCCGCTACTGGATTAAAGATCAGATGGCCCACTCGCGATTTTTGCAGATGGGCCATAATCGCCTGAGCGGTGGCCAAATTGGTCGCTAGCGGCACATCATAGACTTCACAGACTCGGACTAGCGCCTGAATATCCGGTTCGTGGGGTTGCGCATACAGCGGATCAACTAAAAAAATCACCGCTGCTATATCGCCGCTAACCACCCTGGCAGCAATTTGCGTGTCGCCCCCCAACGCTCCCGATGCCATGCGTTCAACGGCTAGCCCAGTAGCCTGGTTAACCTTTTGACCCGTCGTTCCGGTTGCGATCAGGTGGTATCTCGACAGCCCTGCTTGATGACGATTGACAAAGTCCACCATGTCATCTTTTTTATGGTCGTGGGCAATGAGGGCAATGCAGTTTGGCATATCAGAACTAGAGTCAATTCGCCGGGATTATCGATAGCGCGATCGCTAACGTTAACCTTCTCCAAATCATAGTGGGTTGCACCAGCGGCAACTGTCAGCCGTCATCACAGCCACTGCTCGATTATCTGCCGTAAGATTGCTCTGAGTTTTGGACGATTGAGGCATCGACCTTTTGCCAAGGGCACCCGCCAGCTCGATTGCAGTTTAAGACAGCACTCAGCAACCCCAGGGCAAACATCAAAATCCTCCTGGATGAGGCCGTCATTGTGGGAAAAAATTTTACAGAAACGGGACAAGCCAGCCTTCAGTGATTAGGATGCAATGAGCGATCGCATCCCCTTATGAGGTAAAGCTTATGAATGATAGACCTACACTAACGCGCTCCAATCGGATGCTGCTGACAACGCTGGAAGGCGTACCTGGGCACAAAATCGTTAAACACCTGGGTTTGGTACAAGGCAGCACCGTCCGCGCCAAGAACATTGGTCGAGATATTACTGCTAGCCTCAAAAATATTGTAGGGGGCGAGCTCAAAGGCTACACCGAACTTTTGCAAGAAGCACGTCAAGAAGCGACTCAGCGCATGATGCAGGAAGCCAGCAAACTTGGGGCCAATGCTGTCATCAACATTCGCTTTGCTACCTCGTCACTGACCCAGGGAGCGGCTGAACTCTTCGTCTACGGCACCGCCGTACAGATTGATTAGTGTCATGGATATCTTTGGGATTTTCTTGATTTTGCTGGCGATCGGTTTTTTTGCCGGCTCTTACACTGAAAAAAAGCATCTGGAAGATTTGCACGATCGCGAATATCGTACTCGGCAGATTAAAGTTTTCAACATCGGTGCTAAAACCCGCATTCCAGAAGCTGACCGGGCCAAATTGTTTGTCGGCAGCGTGGTCATTTCATCCGATTATTTCAAAACCTTCGTTGCTGGCTGGATGAATGTTTTTGGTGGCCGCATCAGCGTTTTTGAATCCTTAGTGGAACGGGGTCGCCGCGAAGCCATGTTACGGATGAAGGAAGAGGCTATGAAATGGGGAGCGCAAAAAATTGTCAACGTGCGGCTGGAAACCGCCGAGCTTGGCGGCAACAATAACAATGGCGTTGTCTCTATTGAAGTGATTGTCTACGGCACAGGGGTGCAGTAGCTCTGAGGACAGTACGGCTGAAATCGCCCTGATTACTGATTTAAGAGCACGACCAGCACAAGCCAATGAAGGCGAGGCAGCCCGGAGCGTCACGATGCAGCATGACCTCTCCCCTGGTGTCGCTATAACCTGGTGTCGCCATAAAGTTTGGGAGGCTTCGAAGTAACCTCAAGTTTTAGGATGTCGCTATGATGGCAGCATTCCACTCTGTAATTCTCAAGCAGCGTAAGACTCTACCCGACTCTACGAATTAAGCCTCTGGGGTTCATTAAGATGCCAAATCAGAATATAGAGTTGATCAAGACCATCTTCCAAAGTCGCCTGACGACTCTTGAGCACCTCTTAAAGTCTGCTCAGACACATACCAGTGGTGATGAGTCGTTTCTTCAAAAGCGCATCATAGCTGACATGCTGCCCTTTGGCACACAGGTTGCTTTCACTTGCAATCAACCACGCAACTTTGCTTTATGGTGCGACTGCAAACCAATGGACAACCTTAATCCAGAAGTTATATCCCTGGCGCAGGCATATGGGCATATCGCAAATACCCAAAGACTGCTTGCAAACATTAACGCTGACGACGCAAAACTAAATGAAATGGCGCGTATTGACCTGGGCCCAGGGGCCTATGTCGAGCTGTTAGGGAATGCCTATGTTAATGAGTTTCTGATGCCAAATTTTTACTTTCATCTGGTCACGGCTTATGACATTCTACGCATGTCTGGTGTCTCCATTGGCAAACGAGACTATATGATGCATCTGATGCCTTTTCTTAAAAAGGCCTGAAGCTAAGTTATTACCAGTGCAGCGGACGGACAGGCGTCCTAGCAAATTCAACCTGGCAAGTTCAAAGTTCTGGCCGCTGTTGATTTGAGCCATTGGAGAAAGATGTCAGCGTGGCTGGCCGTCACCCCAACATTCTTTGAGAGGACAATCAAGCCTGGACTTATTGCAGCAGTGCCTGCCAGGTCGCTGGGCCGACGATACCATCGGTTGCTAGCTGGATGCTCTCCTGAAATTCCATAACGGCGGCTTCGGTGCCGGGGCCAAAAATGCCGTCCACAGTTCCTTGATAAAAGCCCCGAACCTTCAACGTTTCCTGGACGCGAGCGACGGCTGGCCCAGTCATGCCTTGGCGCAGCGTCGGTAGTTCAACGGGCGCGTCGGCCTCCTCTTCTGTATCTGTCGTTTCGCCCTCCATTGCCGTTTCAGATACCTCAGGGGGGGTAAATTCTGTCGATGGAGTCGGCAGCAGTTTAGCCCAGGTGGCGGGCCCAGCAATGCCGTCATTATCAATCCCAGCATCTGTCTGGAATGCTTTAACGGCGGCTTCTGTAGGAGCTTGGTATTGACCATCAATGGGATCGCTAAAGTAACCCAGGAGTGCCAACATTGCCTGAATTTCCGAAACGGCGCTGCCGGTGCTGCCAAGTCGCAGGGTGGGGCGAGTTGGCACTTGGGCAAGCTGGCGGGTAGCAGTGGCGGTATCAGCGATCGCCGGTAATCCCAGGGGCAGCATTGCCGCCGCTAAGCCTACCAGCAGTGAGCGACGCCATCGCAAACAGAGACGGGATTGATGGAAGTGTAGACAAGCGGGATTCATAGGGATGAGATATTTAAAATGGGGGATTAAACAATAGCACCGACCAGTAACTGACGGCTGGTGGATTCACGCTGGATGAGCATAGTACGCTACCAGCAAATTTTCCATAGGTTACCGTAGAGTTCCAAATGGTCAATCATTTTCTATGGTTTCTTTTCGCAATAGCCAGTTCCGGGCGATTGTTATCAGCCTGGTCATCACGGATGCTGTGAGTCAGGGGCGTTTGCCCTGGGAACTCAACACAGCAACGGCTATTCATTGCCCAGGCAAAGAATCGGCAGCAGTTGACTTGGCAGACGATCGCTGGTGTCAGGCGATTGCCATGCAGCTACAGTCCTGCGACTCGATAAATGGATCAGTCACCCTTCAACCACAGCCAGGGTCGATACCCTCAGAAGCAATTGCATCCCCTGTCGACCTGTTAATCCGTTTGCCGCAGCTGCTGTCCCAGCTAGATCTGCCATCAGACTCAATGTACGGTCCGGCGGGGGGGCCGGCCTCCGAGATCGCGCCGCGAGTGATGACGGCTTTTCACGACTGCTTGCAGGCTTGCTTAAATCAGGATCTTTCTGCTTTAGCGTTCTGCCATGAGCGATTTATCCAACTCCCTGAGTCAGGGCAGGCGAAGGGAATAGCGGCCTTGGCTCAGGCCATTGAGCTGGTGCTGGCCGCGTCTGGAGATATGCAGTTGGCCGTGGGGCAAAGTCTGTATTGGCCAACTGCAATCGCCGGGTTACCGCTCCTAACAGGCATTTTGAGTGCGGCATGGGGTGGTTTGGGTAGCGTGCCCTGCCGCCATCGGCTTTGGCTAGAACAACCGACAGACGACTTACAAGCTTGGTTGCAGCAGCGCTGGCATATCCCTCAGGCCACCACGTTGTCGGCCTGGGCACTCACCCTTTGGCAGCGGTGGGCAGGACAAGCTCTAACCACGACCTCCTTACCTTTACCCGCGGTAGTGATGCCGCTCTCAATCCACTCTGAAAACTCTTCCCTGTAGCAAAACTTTATGCCGTCTATAATTACTGAACGATATGACTTACAGGCGTATTCTCATAGCAGTTTGTTACTGAAATTGTGACCAGACTTTCCTGGCTTTTATGGCGCGATACCGTAAGGATACTGAGACGATGAAACTGCTCATCGTGTTTAGTGGGGAGCGAAATAAACTTTTGATGCGGCAGCAGTTGTCCGCTGAGAATGCTTTCAACCGCGTGTTGCAACGGCTGTAAACGGCACAGCCATGGCGCTGCACCGGCCATCAATAGCGTTAGAAGGACAGAACCGTGGACAGCAGCGAACGCATCGGCATTGGGTCACCCCACTAAATAGAACAGTTATGAATAAGCTTTGGCGGTGGATTCAAAAAATCGATTTAGGCACACAGTCTCCCGATTGCCGGGAGGGTAATTCTCTGCCTAGCTATGGAGCTATAGACGA
This sequence comes from Cyanobacteria bacterium P01_C01_bin.70, assembly GCA_039026015.1. GTDB lineage: Bacteria > Cyanobacteriota > Cyanobacteriia > Phormidesmidales > Phormidesmidaceae > Halomicronema. The sequence goes on from JBCCNE010000247.1 coordinate 6,499, forward strand.
ACATTCATTTAAGCAAGCAGGTCTGGGATCGACGCGAACACCATTGTCGTGGCGACGGCGATCGCCTGGTTTTTTTTCGCCGTCGTTGCCGCTGCCCCCCACACCTAAACGGTGTCGTTCGGAAGCACCGCCGCCAAAATTTCGCGCTCGACCGGCAATCGCCCTATCGCTTTCCGTGTTAGCGCTCACCGCCGCGATGGGACAGCGCTATTATCGACAGCCTGAACTGCAGGTCGGCACCATTTCACCCAAGACCATCTTGGCCCCCGACGATGCTGATGTCGTTGATCAAGAATCTACCGAAGCTCGTCGGACAGCCGCGCGCAATGGTGCGGTACCGGTTTTAGTTCCTAACCAAGATGCCAATCAGCGCATTACCAACTCCCTAGATAATCTGCTGCAGCA
>JBCCNE010000248.1:0-6883 GCA_039026015.1 Cyanobacteria bacterium P01_C01_bin.70
GCCGAAGGGTTTGAGCCACTGTTTTGAAAACGCCCATTCCAGGACGATCGCGCTGCCGCCAAACAGCAATAGGCTTTCACCGCAGGCGATAAAAAATGGCCAGAAATGTTGGGCAATGGCGCTGCCAACATCGACTTGGGCCAGTCCGCGCACTAGAGTAAAGGCCATGACTACGCCAGCTTTAAGCTGTGGGTTCTGGTCCTGGCGAATGGCGTAGCGGTAGGTAAGGGCAAACAGACTGCCGGACAGCGTGGCGATTGCCCAATGGGCTAACAGTGTCTGACCGGCTAGGCCTGTAAGCAAATTGCCAAGGAAGATAGCAACGGTAGGATGGGTGAAACGATAGGCCAGCAGTAGTCCTAGGCCAATCAAACCAGCAGCCAGGCCACCTGCGATCGCAGCTTTGGCTGATTCCAGCCGTTCTGCTGGGGTAAAAGGAGAAAGATGTGGCATTTTTAACTTACCGTGGACTGGAGAAAGCTTTGTTTTATCATGGTGTATGCACTGTGAATTCTTGCTTTAAGAGAGTTATGGATATTTTGACTTTAGGTTGGGTTTCGCTGTTGGTCGTCTTTACCTTCTCGTTGTCCATGGTGGTTTGGGGCCGCAACGGCTTCTAAGACTAACCAATAATTAGGCGATTTTGGTGACTGAGTTGAGGTAATGGAAACAGCGTTTCAAAATCAGGCTTTTTCAATTTTGGCGATCTTGGCCGTATTGCTGATGGTGATCGTCACCGGTGGAGTAGTCTATCTAACGGCAGCGGAATGGCGCGATCGCCGTCGTCGTAAGCTTGATCAAGAAGCCACTGCGCCCAAGATCAAAAAGACCCGCAAAAAGAAAAGTAAATAGCCTTTGAACCCGCCGCTAATTCTGTGACTACTCCATCAAAGTCAAATGCGCTTTCGCCAGCCCGTCGGTTGGCGTTTGACGCTTTAAGGGAAATTTATCGGGGCGGTTACGCCGATGTGGTGCTGCACCGCTGGCTCGCCAAAGCTGAGCTAAGCGCCGTTGATCGCGGCTTTGCCACTGAGCTAGTCTATGGCACAGTACGTCGTCAGCGCACTCTGGATGCCCTAATTGATCAGCTTGGCAAAAGGCCGGCCGAGCAGCAGCCGCCCGATTTACGTATTTTGCTGCATTTGGGCCTTTATCAGCTGCGGTTTTTAACCCAAGTGCCCGAGTCGGCGGCGGTCAACACCAGTGTGGAGCTGACGAAGGTAGTGAGCCAGCCCAAGTTTTCTGGCGTGGTGAATGGCATCCTGCGGCAGTATGTCCGCAAGCGAGCGGGGGGACAAGACCCGCTGCAGCTGCCGAGTGATCGCGTCCCAGCGATCTCCATCCAATACAGCTATCCTGACTGGTTGGTAGAACTGTGGCTGAGCCAACTGGGAGAAGCGTCCACTATGGCTCTGTGTGAATGGTTCAATCGCCCGCCCGCAATCGACCTGCGGGTCAACCGACTCAAACTATCCCGCGATGACCTCCAGCAGCGATTAGCGACACAGGGTATTCAGGCTCAGCCTGTGCCGCATTTGCCTCAAACCCTGCGACTGCCACCGTCAGTGGGAGCCATCCGAGCGCTGCCCGGCTACGCCGAAGGCTGGTGGATGGTGCAGGATGCCAGCGCTCAACTGGTAGGTCATCTAGTGAATCCGCAGTCGGGAGAAATCGTCGTTGACGCCTGCGCCGCTCCTGGTGGGAAAGCGACTCACATGGCAGAACTTATGGGTGATGAGGGACTGATCTGGGCCTGCGATCGCACCCCCTCGCGGCTGAAAAAAGTGTCCCAAAATGTTCGCCGCCTGCAGCTCCACTGCATTCAGACCTGCACAGGCGATAGCACCGAAATGACGAAATTTGAGGGGGAAGGCGATCGCGTGGTGGTGGATGCTCCCTGCTCGGGACTCGGCACGCTGCACCGCCACGCTGACGCCCGCTGGCGACAAACGCCCGACTCCATCGCCGAACTTACTAACCTCCAATCCCGACTGTTAAAGCGAGCGGCTACCTGGGTGAAGCCCCAAGGCACCTTAGTCTACGCCACCTGCACCCTGCATCCCGCCGAAAACGAAGCGGTGATTCAACAGTTCCTCGCAACGCATTCTGACTGGCAAATCTGTCCGCCCCAAGCCGACGAGCCAGCTGCCGCATTTGCCGCGCCAGCCGGATGGATCCGGGTCTGGCCTCACCAAGCCCACATGGACGGATTTTTTATGGTGCGATTGCGAAGAGGGTAGATGGGTAGTGGGTGGCAGAGTAGCCGGATGGCGTAGGTGAGATAATGGATAAGTGAGTTTGGGTGAGGATAATTCCGAACTCTGTAGGGCTCTGCCCCTCCCACAGGGTACTCTGAACTCCGCATTCCGATTATTAGGCCGCCAACTCGACGGCGGGCATGAGGCGATTTTCTAAATAGACATACAGCCCTTCGTTCGCTTCAAAATAAATGTGCAGGCGATCGCCCTGCTGTTCTGCCGAGACGATATCCGCCCGGTAGTGGGGCGTTATTAAGAAGTTTAGCCAGTCCGCCACTTCCGATAAAGGCACCTGCAGGCAGCCCAGCCGAAAGCCATCTATCCGATCAATCCGAAAGGTTACTGCTGAAACCATTGCGCCACCTCTTTCAGTACAAAAGAACTATTTTATTTTCCATAAGTGACTCTATTTGCGCAAGGCGATCGCACAACCTGTTACAGTCAGAGCGCATCATAGAAATTGCTTCACGGAACGGCCGTTTCTTGTCTCAAATATCACCGGCGCGTACAATTGCTGGTGCTCCTTAGGTCCACTACCATGACGCAATCGCTGCTGACCCTGACCCATTTATCGCCCCATCAACAACTGGCAATAACGGTTCCCCCCGAAGGAGTTGCTCTGACCGGACGTATTCGCGTGCCTGGAGACAAGTCGATTTCCCACCGGGCGCTGATGTTGGGGGCGATCGCCCAGGGTGAAACTCGCATCCAAGGACTGCTATTAGGGGAAGATCCGCGCAGCACGGCCAAGTGCTTTCAGGCAATGGGGGTCGAAATTTCCGACTTAGAAGCTGAGTGGGTCACGGTGCGCGGGGTGGGGCTGGGTCATCTACAAGAGCCGGTCGACGTGCTAGATGCGGGTAACTCAGGCACCGCGCTGCGACTGATGCTAGGGCTCTTAGCTTCCCATCCTGAGCGCGTGTTCACCGTCACGGGAGACGACTCACTGCGATCGCGACCGATGGGAAGAGTCATCAAGCCGCTGACTCAGATGGGGGCGACAATTTGGGGTCGCCAGGGCCACACGTTGGCGCCTTTGGCAATTCACGGACAGGCACTGCAGCCCATCCACTATCGTGCGCCGATCGCCTCAGCCCAAGTGAAATCCTGCGTCCTGCTGGCGGGATTGCTGACCGCTGGTGCGACTACGGTCACGGAGCCCAGCCTGTCTCGCGATCACAGCGAACGGATGCTGCAGGCCTTTGGAGCCGACTTAACCGTCGATCAGGCTGCCTGCACCGTGACCGTCAATGGTCCTGCTACTCTGACTGGCCAGACCGTAATTGTGCCCGGAGACATTAGTTCCGCTGCGTTTTGGCTAGTGGGTGCCGCCATTACTCCCGGTTCTGATCTTGTGATTGAAAATGTCGGCGTTAATCCCACCCGCACCGGCATCTTAGAAGCGCTGCAAGCCATGCAAGCCGACATTACCCTCGAAAACGAACGGCTAGTGACTGGTGAGCCAGTAGCTGATTTGCGAGTGCGCTATGGCCCACTCAAAGGGGCAACATTCAGCGGCGACCTGATTCCCCGCATGATTGATGAAATTCCAATTTTGGCCGTTGCGGCCCTATTTGCGGCAGGGCCAACGGTGATCAAAGATGCCGCTGAGTTGCGGGTTAAGGAGAGCGATCGCCTTGCCGTTATGGCCTCAGAACTCAATCGTTTGGGCGGCAACATTACCGAAATGCCTGATGGGCTGGAAATTCCCGGTGGCTTATCGACCCTTCGAGGCGACTGGGTGGATAGCTTTACCGATCATCGGGTAGGCATGAGTCTCACGATCGCGGCGCTGCGAGCACAGGGCATGACCACCATTCAGCGAGCAGAAGCTGCTGCTATTTCCTATCCGACTTTTCTTCACACCCTAGAGCAGGTTTGCCAGAGCTAGAAGGATAGAAGCTGTCGGCTTCCTGCCGCAGCAGTGGAAAGCTGATTGCGTGCCTGATGCGGGACTAAAGTTTGTCTGATGTTTAAAGGGATAGTGAACCGGGGGTTTGAGCCCCTTGACGGTCTGACACCGACTGGAGAAGGTAGTAAAGCGTTACAGCCTGTCTTTGCCTAACGAAGTACATCAACCTAGTGAAAAACAAAAGCTTCAGATCATTTTTTGTTCCTCACTAGCTTCAGAGACGCTGTGATTCCAGTTGAATGTTTGCGGGGTGTATCTGAGTTTGGCGATCAAGGGTTCAAAATGTAAATTGTGCGAAGCTCCCATTCCCTGGCTCCGGCGATGGTTAGAGACAGCCGATTGGCGATTGCCGGCTAAGCACCAGGTCATTGGCATTACATACACAGCTTCTGGGCTTGTCTCGGTAACCGTCTGGTTAAATGACCAGCCTTACTATCTAATAAGGCTGGTTCGCTTGTGCATAGGGAAACTCCTTAATAAGCTTTCTGGCGGCGGAATGGCGGCTGAGGCAAGCCAATTTTTCTAAGATTGCCCCCTTCGAAGTTATGCGAAAAATTTTGGTTATTGAAGCCGCAGGTGACTGCCGGAGTTCTCATCTCCAACTACTGTCCCAGGAAGGGTATGAAACGATCACGACGGCAAATAGTCCCAGCGCGCTAGAGCTCATTCGCCAGCAGTATCCCGATCTCGTGCTTTGTGCTTTGGAGCTGTCGGGGGGGGACAACTTTGAGCTGCTGCAATATTTACAGCACCAGCCTGATCTGTTGTCCATTCCCATCATCTTGCTAACCACGATTCGCAATGACCTGCGGTGGCGGCAGTGCATCATGCTAGGAGCGGATGACTGTCTAATTGAGCCTTTTAGCAATCGCGAGTTGATTGAGGCGATCGCGATTCGTCTGCGTAAACAAGACGCCCTTACCAACCGCTACAATCTCTTGATGCGCCACACTGCTGAGCGGCTCAATCGCTTATCGCGTTACGATATTTTGACCGAGTTACCTAATTACCAATTACTGCGGCAGCGGCTTAAACAGGCCATGCAGCGAGCCTCTAAAAGCAAACAGCAGGTCGCCCTGCTGACCCTTAGCTTGGATCGGCTGCGGCAGGTTAACAATACTCTGGGCTATGCCGCTGGAGACCTATTGCTAACGGCAGCCGCTCGCCGCCTGACTGGCATCCTACCTCGGTCTACGGCAGTGGCCCGTCTCACCGGCAATCAGCTTGCCATTGTCGTTCCGGCGCCCTCTGATCGCGGCGCTGTGGTAGCGATCGTTGAAGATATTTTTACAAGCTTAAGCCACTCTTTTTCGCTGCCGGGACAGCAGGTATTTATGACCGCCAGCATCGGCATTGCTATATTTCCTGAAGACTCCGAGGAAATTAGCGTGCTGCTGCGACAGGCAGACGCGGCGCTCGATTGGGCCAAAGTCCAAAAAAGTAATTCTTATCGCTTCTATCGAGCTGACCTGCCGGTCGTCTCTGGTGATGAGCTGCAGCTTGAAACTTGGCTGCGCTACGCTCTAGAGCGCGATGAATTTGAAGTTTGGTATCAGCCTAAATACAGCCTTGATCAGGAGCGCATCGTCGGTGCAGAAGCTTTGATTCGCTGGCAGCACCCAGAAGCCGGATATATTTCACCGGGTAAATTTATTCCCTTGGCCGAAGAAACGGGGTTGATTTTGCCCATCGGGGATTGGGTCATGAATACTGTATGCGGCCAGACTGCTCATTGGCTCCACACCGGACAGTCGATGGTGGCGATCGCCGTCAACTTGTCTAGCGTACAGCTTAATCAAACTCGCCTCGCGCAGAGACTACAAGATATTTTGTCCGCGACCCAGCTCCCCCCAGAACATCTCGAACTAGAAGTCACAGAAACTGCCTTAATGCAGGATGTAGAATCGGCAATCGCACTGCTGCATGAGTTAAAAGCGCTAGGGGTCAAAATTGCGATCGACGACTTCGGCACAGGATATGCCTCGCTGGCATATCTGCGGCAGATGCCCATCGACCTGCTTAAGATTGATGTGTCTTTTGTCCACGGTATCCACGAAAACGTCACCAATCAGGCAATTTTGAAAAATATTATTGCGATGGCTCACGATCTGGGCCTAAAAGTCATTGCTGAAGGCATTGAAGTTGAAGCCGAAATTCATGTCTTGAAGTCCTTTGGCTGTGATCTGATTCAGGGATACTGGGTCGGTCCACCGATTGCCGCCACTGACTTTGTTCATCAGCTCTAATTAACGCTTCTTAAAAGCTCAGCGATCGCATTTTGTTGGCTAAACCCGCGGCGAAGGATTCATAATCCTCCTCAAAGCGATGATGTTGCCATCAACTGCCTAACTCTTGAGGCTCTGGCAAGAACGGCCTTCTTGACTTTGAGGGACGGCAGGGAACCTGGTTTAATCCAGGAAAGCGGCATCGGTTTTCTCCGAGACCGCGAAAAATGCCAAAATTTCGTAGTCCACAGGACACTTAAGGAGACAACAAACGCGATAATTTAGCCAGCGTGATGTGTGTTCTGAGGAGCTGAGGGGTAGTGGTACTAGGAGACAGTCTGAAAAAACCATTTGCGGGCCGTGTGGGCAATGCGCCGCTGCTGTTTGGAGCGGGATTAGTATCGGGAATTGCCGCAACGATCGCAATTGGAGCTATGCGTCCTACCTTGACAGCGATGTGGCTACAACCACTGCCAACAGGCACCTCC
>JBCCNE010000249.1:0-6873 GCA_039026015.1 Cyanobacteria bacterium P01_C01_bin.70
AGCCCCGAAAGACGGCTCCGCCGCCTAACCACCACCACACGGCAGGAGATATTTGGGGCACAAAGAGTTTCATAAAGCCGCAGATCAACTCGTCAGAACATATCGCCGTCAGGTTGCCCCACATAAAGCGGGTATTTTTGGGCAATCGCCGATAGAATCAGGACTTACGCAGTTGCCCTCAGCAGCCGCCATCGCCTCCGACTGATTGAAATAACCTCAGAGGCAAGTCGTCCCTCAAATTTGGGAAACAAGGCCAGTGCGTAAGCTCTAAACCATCGTCTTAGTGCCCTTCATCATGCCATGACGTTAATGTCTTATCCGGAAGAGGGCTTGTCTTTTGCGGGAGAGCAACCCTATGCAGCGAAGTGCAGAAATCATTTGTGTTGGCAGCGAGCTGTTGCTGGGTGACATCACCAACACCAACGCGCAGTTTTTGGCACAAGAATTGGCGCAGTTAGGCATTCCTCATTACTACCAGAGCGTGGTTGGCGACAATCCGCTACGCATTCAGCGCACTGTGGCGATCGCCTGCGATCGGGCCCGCCTGCTGATCTTTACCGGCGGCCTTGGCCCCACTCCTGACGACCTGACTCATGAAACCCTGGCCGATTTCTTTGACGTTCCCCTCGAAGAACGTCCTGCGGTCTGGGCCGATATTCAAGCCAAATATGCTCGCCGTGGCCGGGAAATTCCCCTTAGCAATCGCAAGCAGGCGCTGATTCCTCAAGGAGCTGAGGTGTTGCCCAATCCGGCGGGCAGCGCTCCCGGCATCATTTGGGAACCGCGTCCGGGTTTAGTGCTGATGACTTTTCCCGGTGTGCCCAGGGAAATGCAGATTATGTGGCGTGAAACTGCCGTTCCTTATCTGCAAGACCAGGGTTGGGCGACTGCGCCCATCCACAGTCGCACCCTTAAGTTCTGGGGCATTGGGGAGTCAAACCTGGCGGAAAAAGTTAATCACCTGTTCGAGCGGGAAAATCCGACGGTAGCTCCCTATGCCAGCCAAGGGACCGTCAAGCTCAGAATTTCGGCGCGGGCAGAGTCTGAAGCGGCGACCAGGGCGCTGATCGATCCCATTGCTGAGGAAATTTTGGCGATCGCAGGCGAACACCACTATGGAAACAATGACGACACCCTAGCGTCAGTAGTGGGTGAACAGTTGCGACGGCGGGGACAAACGCTGGCCGTGGCCGAGTCCTGTACGGGAGGCGGTTTGGGCCAGATGATTACGGCGGCAGCGGGCAGCTCTGACTATTTTATGGGCGGCGTTATCTCTTACGATAATGCGGTCAAAGTGGGGCTACTTGACGTTTATCCCAGCAGTTTGGCCAGCGAGGGAGCCGTCAGCGATCCGGTGGCGTGCCAAATGGCCGCTGGAGTGCGATCGCGCCTCGCCACTGACTGGGGCGTCAGCATTACGGGGATTGCCGGCCCGGGCGGCGGCAATGCCGAAAAACCTGTGGGCCTGGTCTACATCGGCATTGCTGGCCCTGACCGCAGCGTCTTCAGCCAGGCTTTTCAGTTTGGCAATCTGCGGGGTCGCGACTGGATCCGACATTTAAGCTGTTGCTCAGCACTGGACCTCTTGCGGCGATCGCTGACCCGCAATTAACTTTTGCTTAAGGTTGATCATTTGGCAAGATTGGTTATCATCAATACAGGATGCTTTTCGTCCTGACCAACGGATCATTCTCGTTTTTGTAATCTGGTTAGCATAAAGCCAGATGTTGCAAGTGCATTAACATCGAGACGGAGAACGCTTTCATGGATATCGAAAAGGTTTTGGAAAAGCTAAAAGAGTGGTTAAACCGAATTGCAGATGCTCTTTTTGGCCCCCAAGCCCAGCCCGAGGCGGAGCCGATTCCAGTGCCTGTTGATGACCGTCATATTCGGTAGGCGTGAGCCGGCACTTAGTCAAAATTTTGGTGCTGCATGGCCCTAACCTCAATGTGTTAGGCAAGCGTGAGCCTGATATTTACGGCACTAAAGTATTGAAGGATATCAATGCTCTGCTGCAACACGAAGCAGGCATATTGAATGCCAAAGTTCGCATTGAGCAGTCTAATCATGAAGGTGTTCTGGTGGATTTGATCCAGAGCACCTTTAATGTTTTTGACGGTCTGCTAATCAATCCAGCGGCCTACACTCACACCAGCGTGGCCATTCGAGACGCAATCGCTGCTGTCGCCATTCCCACTGTGGAAGTCCACCTCAGTAATATCCATAAGCGCGAGGCGTTTCGCCATCATTCCTACATTGCTCCAGTCGCGATCGGGCAGATCTCTGGGTTTGGGGCTGAGAGCTATCGCTTGGGCTTACAGGCGCTAGTAAGTCATCTGAGATCGCTGCAGTGAGACGTTTTGTCAGTAATCAGCACGGCTAGAGAACCGCAAAGCGATCGCTGGCTTCAACGAGCGCATCTACAATTCTGGGTTCTGTCGCTGAATGTCCGGCATCAGGCACGACTACCAAGTCTGCTTCGGGCCAAGCTTGATGAAGTTCCCAAGCCGTTTTCATCGGACACACTACGTCGTAGCGTCCCTGTACAATCACCCCAGGAATCGATTTCAACTTACCGGCCTGAGCGATGATCTGGTTGGGCATTGTGAAAAATCCGTTGTTCACAAAATAGTGGCACTCAATGCGGGCAAAAGCGATCGCAAAAGAGGGCGCGCCAAACTTTTCCATTAAAGTCTTATCGGGAATGAGTTTGCTAGTGCTCGCTTCCCAGATCGACCACGCTCGGGCTGCTGCCAGTTGAATTTCCGGGTCAGCATGCGTCAATCGCCGATAATAGGCCGACAGCAAATCATTCTGCTCCTCCAGGGGGATCGGAGCCAGATACGTTTCCCAGGCGTCGGGAAACAAATAGCTGGCTCCCGATTGATAAAACCACCGAATTTCTTCAGGGCGCAAGGTGAAAATACCTCGCAGAATTAATCCATTGCAGCGTTCAGGATGCGTTTGCGCATAGGTCAGCGCTAGCGTGCTGCCCCAACTGCCTCCGAAGATGACCCAAGAGTCGATATCAAAGTGCTGACGAATCTTTTCGATATCGGCCACCAGCTCCCAAGTGGTGTTGTCTGTCAAATCGGCGTGAGGTTGGCTTTGCCCACACCCCCGCTGATCGAACAAAATAATGCGCCACTGGGCTGGATTAAAAAACTGCCGATATAGCGGCATCGTGCCGCCGCCAGGGCCGCCATGTAAAAAGACAATCGGTTTACCGTCGGGGTTGCCGGAGGCTTCTATGTAGAGAGTGTGGCGCTCAGACACCGATAAAGAACCAGTGTAATAAGGTTCAATCGGGGGATACAGTTCTCGCAGGGTAGACGAATTCACTCAATCGGCATCCATAAAATATCTTTTCTGTGCTGATTATAGTGATTACGTCAGAGATGATTTACAAATTCTATGAACACCAATAATACCAATGAAGTGTGTACCAGTTTTACGTTTCAATATCCCTTGCCATCACAAATGTGTCTTCCATTGTAAGACTGATGGCAAACTTCTATATTGAGATGATCGCAAGTTGCGAGCACCACCATGTCCATGGTCAACAGGTGCCAATTGCTGCTTGAAGAGAGTTCTGCTCACAATGTGTGCAGTCTACCTACAGTTGCTCATGAAAGTTGGGGCAAGGGCCGATCAGAAAATCACGCTGTCTGAGCTGAGGTAATGATGGCTAGTCAGTGCGATTGCAAGAGTTTCCTAAGCCCTAGACCGTACCACAATCCATTCTCCAGTAACGGGATCGCGGTAAGCAGTGAACGGATTTGGTTTCAAAGATTGTTGACGATGCTTAGCCATTTTGGGTGGTGAATCTCTGCTGTCTACATGTTAATTAAGTAACGTTCTTTTTCCCGTGATAGTACTAACCAGGCTTGGTGACTCTGCCAAGAGGATTTTGTGACGCAGTTCACTAAAACATCCTGATCTTTGACATGCCGCTAGGCATTTGACCGGCAATTGGCAGATAACTGTTCAATTCACGCTGGCAAAGTTAGTCCCTTTGATCGCGCGATCGCCCGCGAAATTCTGTCGCCGTTCTAGCCAATTTCGGACTTAAAAATATACGCAGCTATAGTCTACCAGTGGAATTGCCCACTCCAAGGGCTGTATCGCTATCACTGGGTTGACGAGTCCAGATTTTGACTTCGCCGCTCCAATCGCCACTGATGACCGTGCGGCTATCGGGCGCAAATGCGGCTGACCAAACCCAGCCAGAGTGCCCAGCCAAAATGCTGACTAGGCGACCACTATCGATGTGCCAAAGCCGCACCGTTCTATCACTGCTGGCGGTGACCAAGAGTTTGCCATCGGGGCTAAACGACACGCTGTTCACAGCTGCCGGGTGAGCCTGAAATTCGGTAATCAAACGACCGCTGTTAAGCTTCCAGAAGCGAACGAAGCCGTCGGCCCCAGCAGTGGCCATCAGCCAGTTATTGGGGCTGATAGCCACTGAGTGAACTTCTGAAGCGTGCCCTTGCAAGACGTGGTTGGTGCCACGCTTTTGTAATCGCTGGATGCGGATTTGGCAGTCGTGGCCGCCACTGACTAAGGTGCTGCCATCAGGACTTACAGCCAGCGATCGCACCCAATGCTGGTGTCCCGTCAAGATTTTGGTAGGCCGTGGTTGACCGACGCGCCAAATCAGAATGGTTTGATCTTGGCTGCCGCTAAACAAGTATTTGCCGTCAGGACTAAAAGTGACCGTCCGTACCCAATCGCGGTGACCGTACAGTTCCATTGCAAGCGATTGCGAGTGCATATTCCACAGCCGAATCGCGTTGTCATTTCCCGCACTGGCAAGCCATTGACCATCGGGGCTAAAGGCCACACAGCGTACCCACCCAGCATAACTGTCGAAAAAGGTGAGATGTTGGCGCTGGGGCAAGTCCCATAGGGCAACTCGTTTGTCACCACTGCCGCTGGCTATGAATTGTCCATTCGGGCTAACAGCGACCGTCCGCACCCAACTGCGATGCCCCCGGAGGGTATGCTGACAGTGCCAACCGCAAGATAACGTCGAGCAAGACGAAGACGGTATGGGGGGCGGGGTGGATGCTGGCTCCGACGAATCAGTGATGGTGGAGGCAGTGAATGTGCCTGCCAGCCCTGGTTCAGAGTCGGTTTGGTGAGACAACAGCATAGGACGGGTTGACCCAATGACGGCACAGTTTCAGACACACCCGAGGAAGCCACAAACTAGCGCAGATTAGGAATCCGCGATCGCCTGCTTCATAGGGCATCTACAGAATTGCCGTGCCTAATTCCGCAAAGCTACGGAGAAGAGACCGAACTGGCTCATAAAGACTTGCTTTTTGGGAGCGTAAAATTTAGCTGTGAAATTAATGACAACGCCTAATATTCGTTGAGCACAGGAACTAAATAGAGTGCGACAAAAGCTTTAGCGGCATTGGGGTCTAGTTGATTTAGCGATCGCACAATGGCCACAATCGTCTCCCCGGTCGGGTCAGTACGCTCATGTACCCAGCGATACACTACGGTGCGCTCCATGCCCATTGTGACGGCTAGCTTGTTTTGGCTAATAGCGTAAGTTTCCAACGTTTCTTTAAGGGCCTGTCCAGCGCGTCCCATAAGGGTTGACTGCCTTACTCAAAATTGCTGCATATTAAGTTAAATGTACTTTATGTGCCCAAAAGCCAATCCATAAAGCGATTGAACGATCGCTTGATTTGCTCCTGACGCCGCCATTTTTCGAACCGGCGACGATATTGCTGTTCGTTAGGCCAATAGGTCTGCCAGGCTTGCAGACTTAAACCGATGCCCCAAAATAAGCTGATATAAAGTGACCAAGAAAGTTCGCCTAATGCAACAAAATTGATGATGCTAAACACCAGGTTAATGATCACAAAGCGCACAGCATGGCTCTGAAACCGCTGTCGTTGATACTGGTCGAAAGCGGCTATTTCTTCAGTCTCCTGCTGCTGCAGGGCCCACTGCTGCTCGGCTTCGACCAGCGTTGTACTAGCAATGCCAATCTCTTCCGCAATTTCAAATAGCTGCGATCGCGTCAATTCGCCGCCTTCAGTATGGCGGGCGATCGCAATCTGTAAAATCGCTTGAGCATCTTCTGACTGATAAATTGCAGGCTCATCCTGGCCTGGGGACACTATCGTCGAATCGGGCATGCCAATTAAGAGAAATAAGGGGCTCCGCTACCTCTGTTATAAAGAATTTCATTCAGAATGGGGATAGTAAGCATTTTAAAGTTTTTCAACAGCCCACTTTGCTCAATAGTTTACTTACTGAGGCGCTGTCATTATTTAGCAACCTATTGTATCGGCCGCGAGGAAGTGAGCTTCCAGCGTACAAAGTTATGACGGACGTGGTAATGCTTATCTGCAGGGCTTTCTAGCATTAATTCATGACCTGCCCTAGAGAGCCTATCTGAGATGGATTTTAAGGGGCTGTCATCATTTAGAGCCTAAATCCTTATGCTGAAAGCGGCTCAGTCCCCAGCTGGTTTTACGGAGCAAGCGCAGTAGTGCCCATAGCGCAAGGCTTTCAAGTTTAATTGACAATGCGCCCTAGTGACGTTACCAGATGAACAGAGGAAAATCGGCTGAATATACAAAAATTTTGGTTGGTGATAGTAGATTGCGCCCCAGTGCTACTGTGATCAACCCTGATGAAAAAATGTACATTTTTTCCAGAAATTCTTGCTCCGAGCTTGAAGTCCTTTGCGTACCCTTAAGACCAGGCTGCTGATTTAAGCCTGCGAACGGGCCTGATATTCGGAAGGTGCTTTGGCGATCGCAGGCCCAACCACCGCACTATCTGACAACTTAATCTAAATCTAGATATCACGATTCTGCATTTCTCCCCCAGGTTTACAGTTCTCTA
>JBCCNE010000250.1:0-6873 GCA_039026015.1 Cyanobacteria bacterium P01_C01_bin.70
CGCGCTACCAGTTCCTGAAAGTCGGAATCAGAGAGAGTTTCAGTGGTGTGACCAAAGGTTGTGCCAAACACCCGAGCGTCACCATATTGATTCGTCCAAACCACGGGATGACTTTCGCCGTCATCTTCGCTGGTGCTCGTGATTAAAACATCAGTGTCGGGCCAGGTTTCTTCCACCACATACAGTTCATCCATGGGTGAAATCCAATCGGAGGGAAAATCGCCGATGATGGGATGCTCAGGGTTGGCGATCGCGGTGGGATATTCACTAAGGCGTTCGTGGCCGTAGCTCGTGACCCCCAGCAGCGCCCGCCAATCATCGATATCAGCCGCCCGAAATGTGTGCATCGCGCAGTGAATTACCACTGCGGGAACGCCAGACTCGTGAGCCGCCACGATTTTGGCAATGTACTCGGGGTCTGCCGTGTCGGCGTAGCACTGGTTATGCACCACGACATCGTAGGGCTCAGCCCAATTTGGATCATCAAACAACGCTGATTGAGAATCGGTGGTGTCGTTTTCGTCATAGGCGATCGTCCACTCGATGGGAAGCCGTTCCGACAGACCATTGGTAATCGTTTCCGTTTGTTGCTCATAGTCATGACAACAGCCGCCGGTGACTAGCAAAGCCCTGATTGGCCCCCTGGCCTCGAGCGCACTACAGCCGATAACCACACAGAGAAAACATGTGAGAGAAGCAAAAATTAGCCGTTTCATATTCATCGCATTTGATATAGGTTGATTTGCTTTAGCTCGACTGTAGACGCAGCGAGCCGCCCAGAGTAATACTCGGACCTGCAAGCAAGATGCTGGGTGTGTCGCTTAATCACCCCGTCCCCAATTTTCCGAATTCTGTAGGGCTATGCCCTGCCTGCGGAGCACTCCGAGTTCTGAACGCCAAACTTTGAATTCAGACAGGACTTACGCAGTTGAATCCAATTTTGGCCCCTTAATCCCCAAATGTGGGAAATCGGATTCAACCTCCCCCAAGTTTTGGGGATACAGGGGGCTTCTGCGTAAGTCCTATTCAGAATTCGCGGATGTCTGCTCGCGATCGCGGCATGACTTCATCACTTTCGTCAAACTGACTGCTCAGTCCCGTCACCTCGACCGTGTGCCCGACCTGCAAGAACGGCAGCTCCGCCGGCGCGATATGAGTGGATTTGGCAATGTAAATCTGGATTTCGCCCGTGGCATCTTGGAGCCATAGGCGATCGCCGTAGGGCGCGTCATCCTGCAGCGGCACCACAACTCTACCCCGCACGGTAACTAGTTTTCCCTCCAGCGCCTTGCCAGCCGCTTTGGCAGATGCCTTTTGAGGCGCAATGGCGAGAAAGGGGAGATCGCTCAACCGCCAATTTTGTAGCCGCAGCATTTGTTGGCCGTGGCCGTCATCCTGGAGCTTGCCAGTTATCTGCACCGTATCGCCCAACTGCAAATTCATGGTTTCCTGAGTGGTAACGTAAATGCCGCCAGTGGCATCTTGGATAGCAAAGCCCTGGTCAAGATTAGCGGAACTAAAAGCTCCGCTAGGCACAATGACGCGACCGGTCACTTTTAAATCGGCACCATTGGGCTGGTGCCGCGCCTGACCGATAAACATCGTTTGAGGAAAGGCGATCGCGGCGGGGGTTACCAGCCAAGCCATCAGACTCAATAAACATGCCAACAGAATCCACCGCTGTATCGACAGCAGCGCCCAATCTCGCTTATTCATCATTTGCCAACTTCCTGAAACCCTAGCCACAGAATCAATCCTAGGGCGGGATGGGCCGCAACTTGACCAGTCTCAAAGTGTCTTAGCAATAAAATTGACTGCGATCAAGAACGATTTCGCCATGTTCGGGAATGCTGGCAATCCAAGTTGTTACGGATTCTTGGCAGAGTAGCTGAGCCCGGTCGGCGCCCTGGCGATTGGGCCGCTGCAAGAGCTTGACCCAGGTACCCCGCCGATAGCTGAGGTGACAGCAGGGATATTTCTGAGGGCGGTTGTTCTCCAACTCGGGCTGGAGAACACAACCAGGATAGGCAGTAACCGGTGCCATTGGGGTCTTCCTTAGCGCAAAGCAAAATACTTTGTAAGATTTCTGTAGCGAGAAATACAAAGAATCTTAATTATGTATTTAATTTTACATTGATTTGCACTTGTTTTCAAAAGGAATGTGTGATTTTTAAGTAAGGATGACTGATTTGGCGTTGGTCTGGTTTCTTGGTAGTGGCAGTCGCGATCGCTAAAGAGTCCTTATACATGGGTCTTACTTAAGTTGTCAGGTGCCGATGTTAAACCGCTAATATCAATCCGCGGGGTGAAATAAACCGCTTTTTTCCTAGACAGTTTTGTATTACGCGTGTAGTATTAGCTCAGATACGTAACTGTGTAAGCGCATTCCTTCAGAATGCTTCGTATGGAGATCGCACCATGCTGAATCAGTTCATTCAAATTCGCATCCAAACTCGCAACGCCGGCCTAATCGCCACTGGATGTTCGATTGATGGGTTGACGGCTATGGTTGACGACTCAATTGGGCATGCCAAGCGGCTAGTTCATGGGCTGAATAGTCGATTCCTGCAGCGCGATCGCGGCCCTGGTGGCCTCAGTCTGTCATTGGGCTATCAGGCCCAACTGCGGCAGTTGGGCGGGCGATTCACGCCGCATTTCGGCTGGCAGTGGCAGCAGAGGTAACTCTCACAAGTTTTATCAGCGGTTTGCTGTCCCACCATTAGGTTCTCAACGGCCGGGACTTCAACTAAACCGCACAGCATTTGGCAATGGGCGATCGCCGCCTGGAGCTTTGGTCATGGCAGATCGGGCTCAGCGCGATCGCCCCCAGCAGTTTTCTTCTCTAATGAAAAACTGACCTGGTGGACGGATGCAACGTTGCAGGTTTTTGGCTGCAGCGCCGCCGTTCTTGATCAATAAGTCGATGCTGTTTTCAGTTTACCTAAGAGATTTCGTCAGATTTTTGCCTTATTCAGATTGGGTTGTCTCCATGCTAAAAGTGACTTATACCGAAACTGGCCTGTGTCTGGAATATTGTCCTGAGCCGCTCAGCTTCCTGCTCAGCGATCGGGTCTGTACCCATGCCCGCGCTCAACGACCGATTACTGTGCAGCCAATTGAGGCCAGCATTCCTCTAGCTGCAACCGTGCTTAATCACCAAACGTGGCCGCAGTTGCAACCGTTATCGCTGACACGCTGCGACCATGATTGGTACGAGGTAACGCTGTCGGGGCTGTGGCTGACCGAAGACCCCGATGCCGCAGTGGGTATCTTTATGACCGAGCTTGATACGCGGTTAGAGCAGCGATTGGTCTATTGGTGGAGCCGGTCGCAACAGCCGGCGCAAAAACTGATAGCGTAACTCCATGATGAGTTATCGAACTTACCGGCAGGGGCGGCAATCGCGGCGCATAGCAGGGCGGCTATGCGCTATTTTGGCCGGTAGTTGGGAGCTCAGCGGGTGCGTCAGCGATCGCCCCCAGCCCCCTGCGACCCCAAACCCCCAGCCAGCAGCCCTTGAGGATATGGCGCTAAAATCACCAGATGAAGAAATTTCCAGCCAGATTGCCTACCAGACTCACCAGTTATCCAACAGCACGGTACATGTGGTGACCGTACCTGCCAATAGCGGGTTCCATATTGGTGTGGCTGTCAGTGATACCTTGGCTCCTTTGTCGGCTCAAGCAGAACAAGTAAAGGCGATCGCGGCAATCAACGCAGGCTTTTTTGATCCGCAAAATGGCCTAACGACGTCTTACGTCATGGTCGATGGGGCGATCATCGCCAATCCCCAGGACAATGACCGCCTAGTCAGCAATCCTGACCTACAGGCTTATTTGCCCGCCATTCTGAACCGCTCCGAATTTCGGATTTATGACTGCGAAGGTCGCCTGCGGTATGACATTACGCTTCACAATGCCCCCCTGCCGATTAATTGCACCCTGGACGCGGCAGTTGGGGCGGGGCCACAGTTGCTGCCTACCATGACTGGATATCAAGAAGGCTTTATGGCGGATAATGCCGCGGGTGAACAGGTGCGCGATGTCCTCGGCAGTCAAACCGCCAATGCTCGCTCGGCCCTAGGAATTAAAGCCGATGGCACCGTTGTCTTGGCGATGGCGAGTCGATTGGCGATCGCCGATGCTCCGACTGGTGTGACCTTTGCAGAAATGACGGATCTGCTGGTCAGCTTGGACGTGGTCAAAGCGTTGAATTTAGACGGTGGCAGCTCTAGTAGTCTTTACTTTGAGGGGATAACTTATTGGGGCCGGTTGGATAGTGCCGGTGTTCCTATTCAGCGGCCCATCAAGTCAATTTTGTACGTTTACTGAACCGCTCGACAACTTAAGTTGCTCGTTGGGCAGCGATCACGGCTCAGTCTGTAATGACTTTAGTCGATACAAAACAGGAACCCCATTATATTTATGGGTAATTTGTGAAAAAGCTGGGCAATAATTAATAATAAAGATTGACGATCCTCCGTCAGATTTAAACCACGTCCATATTTAGATAACTGGAATTTTTAACAGTGGCTGCTGGGCCTGAAGTCCTTATTCTGCAAATGCTGCCGCTGTTGAGTAAAGATTTTATCAAGACTACGGTTGCTGATATTGCAGTGGTTTAGCTTGGTCAAAAGCGCAAGGAAAAAAATGCTGGGTGGTTTAGACATCGGTTTGTTTGCGGCATTAGGGCTAACCGCAGGCATTTTGTCTGGGCTGTTTGGAATTGGTGGCGGCATGATCATCGTGCCAGGACTGTTTTACCTGTTTCGGCTGGTACATTTGCCGTCTGATTGGTTGATGCATTTAGCTGCGGGCAGTTCGATGTGCATCATGGTTTTTACCTCAATGTCGTCTGCTTGGTCGCACCACTTGAGGGGCGATGTGCAGTGGTCAATTTTTCGGCGGATTCTACCTACACTTGCGATCGGAGTCATTTTTGGCAAGCTGCTCTCCTATCGCCTTAATTCTGACTATCTGGAATGCGTTTTTGGGCTATTTCTGGTACTTATTGCATCCAAAATATTGTTTAACTGGCTGCCCAAGCCAGAAAATCCTGGCGAACCCAGCGCTCCATTGACTAATGCAGTCGGTGCAGTGTTGGGTTTCAAGTCTGGCGTGCTTGGCATCGGTGGCGGTGCCATCAGCGTACCGTTTTTGCTGTATTCTGGGCTGGCCATGAGTCAGGCCAGTGGCACTTCCGCCGCCTTTACATTACCCATCGCTTTGGTTGGCACCCTAAGCTGCCTCACTCTAAACACTCCTGATTTTGCCTTACCGCTGGCAACGGGTACCATCTACTGGCCAGCAGTCGCTTTGGTCGCCCCGTTCACGATGCTGGGCGCACCCTTGGGCACCCGACTTTGTCACCAGATTCCGTCTGCACAGCTCAAGCGCTGTTTTGCGCTATTTTTGATGATGCTCGGACTGCGGCTGCTGCTCGAATTCGCTCAAGCCTTTGTTAGCAGTGGTTTTCAGACTCTGTAAGCGTCAGTGATATCAAGGTTTTTACCGGCTAATGTCTATTCAGCAGAGAGTTGCTCGAATTCTGAGGCAGCCTTGCTCTCGAAGCCCATTAGGATTTTCTCTGTAAGCTACTGGCTAAAGTGCTTCTTGGCTGCCTTGGTTGCAGGATGAAACTTATCCAGAGTTGAAATCTGCCGCGCTCAGGTTGAAAGCTACTGTGTTTGTGCGTCTTGAATGTGATGTCAGAACCTGATGTTTACTCCCTCTGCGGTGCGGCAAAATGCAGAATTTGGAATTAAAAGGCTCACTGCATAAGGTTTTAACAATTTAGATGGTTCTACTAAACTGCGGATCGCTGTATCGGCATCTCTCTCTTGACTCCAATGAGACCAGCAAACCTTCAGTCGCGATCGCGGCTCATAAATCCACTAAGGGTAGATTAATGATCGCGAATCGAGAACGGGGTTCAATGCTTAAGCGCCACGATTTATCGGTTTCGCACCGACACCCGACTTGCGCCTTGGTTTAGCGGCTCTTAACGAGCGTTAGTCTCGCAGCAAAATCATCAGGCAAAAATAAAGGAAGGACAGCCTCAGCCATCCTTCCCTTAACTTAACGAACAATCAAACTTAGACTCAGCCAATGAATTAAGGCAACTGACATGCAAGCTCGACGCTGCACAAATCTAGAATCGCAAAATCAAAAATTCAAGATTAGAAATCAACACTAGCCATTAACTCAAAGTAGTCAGCACAGAACCATGCGTTTACATTACGCTACTGCACTCTCATCTTTGGTAGCGTCAGAACCCTGATAGGTTTTTTCTAAACGCATGATCTGCTTCTCCTTAAGAGAAAGAGAAGTGTTATCGAGCAGATTAGCAATCAAAGCATCGAAGGAATAAAGTCCACCGCCATTTACGAAGAAATAGAAGAAGGCTGCGGCATAAATCGCCGACAGCTCTAGGTAGGGCAGGCTCAAACCAGCGACCGAAATGTGGTGATACATTGCCACACACATGGTGCTGAACAGGCCCAGTGCCGAAAAACGAGTGAACAATCCCACAGCCACCAAGGGAGCACCGATTAGCTCAGTGTAAGCCGCAATGTAACTCAAAAATATGGGGAAGGGCAGACCTAAATACTCAACGTAGGCGCGGGCAAAACTTTCAATATCAGCAAGCTTGTCGAGACCGTTGTGAACCATCATGATGCCCAACGTCACTCTCAGAATTGCCAGCGTTGCCTGAGAGAGAGTATTAGCAGACACATTAGGCCGAAACAGTTTGGCAGCAGTAGAGGTTATTTGCATGATTCAAGTCAGTAGCTAGGTTAATAAAATCCAGAGGCATATTTATAACTTAACATAGACTTTTAAGTTATATGAGCAAATAATGCAGAATATTTGC
>JBCCNE010000251.1:0-6872 GCA_039026015.1 Cyanobacteria bacterium P01_C01_bin.70
ACTTCCAGATGCGAAAGCGGCGGCCCATCCACGAGCAGCGAATTTGGCTAAAGAGAATCGGGCCAGGATCATCGAGTTGAATAGCGATCGCGATCGGAATAAACAGCAGCGCCGTAATGCCCAACCCCACGGCACCGCCGATAATATCCATCATCCGCTTCGCAGTCGAATCCACGGACGGATGCGTGGCTAAGGCCCGCTGATTGACTTTGGAGTACCGCTCTGAGGACTGGTCGGCTGGGAATGGCTGCTGGATGATCGTAAACACCTTATCTAAATCAGTCATGCTGAGCGCCATCATGACCTGTGGCCCCACCGCCTCCAAGCGCAGTTCGATTTGCTGCTGCGCACAAACCCGCCGACAAATGACCAGTGCTCCCAGCCCACTGCTGTCTAAAAAAATAGTGTCACGGAAATCCAGTGTTAGCTGCTTCAGCTCTTGGCTGTGTTGCGCCAAGAAATCTCGACAAAGTTTTTGAAAGCCCAGCGCCTCATTGACTGCCAATGTCTCAGGTAAAAAAATAATGCCAACGCCATCGGCAAAAATGGTTTTCATAGGGGGCAAAGATGAATTAGGGGGCATGCCTGTAATCATTGCAATAAAATCTTAGCGATGAAAAAGGAAAAGGAAGGTATTCATAAGATTGGAACTCCTGAAGCCGGTTCGGCTACATGCCATAAGGCAATGTCGGCATGATGTCTTAATACGGCTCCGGGAATTTCGAAGATGCGTTGCCCTGCTGATGATAATTAAGTGAATGTTGACACTTTAAGTAAGTACTACAGAATATCAGGTTTAGCTGTGAGATTTTCTGATATAGAGTGCCCAGAAAGTCGGGAAAATGCTTATTCCCTTAAGACTTTTAAGCACTGTGGCCCAAGCATTATTCGGCAAATAACGTGGCCTCACCGGGCGATCGCGAGTCGGAATTGGTCGGCACTATTTTGATCAGCACAGCGCGGGCCCCGATACCGAAACCGTGGCCTGAATGTCTCGGTAGTTTCATCAGAACGGAGGGCCTAGATATATGCCTAGGCCAGGTGGCTTTTGAGGGCGAGAAATTGGGCGATTACCAGCCAACTGAATAAAACTTATCGCCTTCCCCCGATGCAGGCGCATTCTGGGGCCGCAGGGGTAAGCTGAGAGCTTAGCTTTCTATTGACGGCAATCATGACCCATTTAGCAACCGCCCATTCCCTAGCCCCAGGAGTGTATTTTTTGGGTGCTGGCCCGGGAGCTCCTGATCTTATCACCGTGCGAGGACAGCGCTTGTTGCAGCAGGCTGATGTCGTAGTGTATGCCAATTCGCTCGTGCCGCCGTCAATGTTGAGCTGGGTGCGGCCCGAAGCCGAAAAAATCGCCACAGCTAATCTTACCCTCGAAGCGATCGCGCCGCTGATGGTTGCCCGGGTAAAAGCGGGTAAATCGGTAGTGCGATTGCATTCCGGCGATCCCAGCCTCTACAGCGCCATCCATGAGCAAATGCAGGCCCTGGCAGCGGCAGACGTTCCGTTTGAGGTAATTCCAGGCATCAGCGCTTTTCAGGCAGCCGCCGCGCAGTTAAATGCGGAGCTAACCATTCCCGGACTGGTGCAGTCGATTATTTTGACGCGCATTAGCGGCCGCACCCACGTCCCCGAAGCAGAAGAGTTGGCTACCCTAGCGTCCCATCAAGCCAGTCTTTGTCTTTACCTAAGTGCCCGCCATGTGGCTGCGGCTCAAGCGCAGCTGCTGCGACACTATCCGCCAGAGACGCCGATAGCAGTCTGCTTTCGGGTCGGGTGGCCCGATGAGCAGATTTGGCTAGCGCCGCTCTCTGATATGACCACAGTCACCCAGCGCGAAAACTTAATTCGCACCACGCTATACATCATCAGCCCGGCCCTAGCGGGGGCGGCTGGGCGATCGCGCCTTTATAATCCTGAACATGCCCATCTTTTTCGCCCCCAGGCCAGCAATTCGACTGATTGATGCCGTTTTGCGGAAAACAGCTGCTCACTCATGAGGTTAACAGAGTACCTTTAAGGCATCTAGGATCAATCAACCGGAGCGCTATAGACTGGAGCAGTCCCCGGATTGACGCACTCTGGTACAATCCTCAAATATCTGAGCAAAGATGCAGGTTATGGCTTTGCAGGGACTTTCTTCCGAGCTGTCTAACGAACCCAGTTTTAATTACTTCGCCTACGGATCTTGTATGTGTCCGGTCGATCTGAAGCGTTCCCTCGGCGAAAGTATGCATCATTATGTCGTGGGACCAGCGACCCTGTCAGGATATCGGCTGGGATTTTTTCGCAAGTCAGAGCGCCGCAATTGCGGTGTGCTCGATATTGCTCAAGACGCTCACTGCTCAGTTGAAGGAGTGCTCTACCGCTTACCCCAGCGTCTGAGCGATCGCCTAGACGAGCGCGAAGTGGGCTATCAGCACGCCTTTATTACGGTCAACTGCCGAGGACGCCAGTACGACAATATTCGCACCTATACCGTGAAAGACAAGCTAACGCAGGAGATGGCCCCTAACGATTGGTATTTCACTGTGGTGCTTCGGGGAGCATACACTTGCGGACTGCCAGAACAGTACTGCTGGAAACTGTTTCATCACATGCATCGGCTGCAGCAGCGGCAAGCGTCTAGACACCTACCCAAATCGGCATAGTCAGCGTCGGCCCACATTTAAGCTTGCGGCACTGGATGCTGGCCATAAAACGGGAGCACTGTCGACCAGTGGGGACGATCGCCCGCTTGCCACTGCCCCTGCGCCAGCGCCAGTACCCCCTCGACTGAGTTAGCCAGTCCCCCCTCAGCCGCAATGGTATGACAGGTGGCCCAAGTGTTGAGTTGGGCCTCCCAGTCAGCTTGGGCATATAGCGCTTCTGGCAGCACAGGAATCACTTGAGAGGAGGCGGTTTGATAGATGGCGCCAAAAATTTCACCGCGCTGAGCCCGCAGCGAAACGGCTAGGTGAGATACTGGAGCCGCGCTTTCGGGTTGAGCTAGGTGGTAGTGTTGAGCGATCGCTGTCAAGCTAGAAACGCCAAAGAGTGGAATTTGCAGCTGCTGAGCTAGCGTGCGCGCGACGACTACACCGATACGAGTACCGGTAAATCCGCCTGGTCCTTTAGCCACCGCGATATAGGCCAGATCAGCCCACTGGTAGGGTTGCAAAAAAGCGGCCAGACAATCATGCAGATAGGCCGTGAGGTCGCGACCAAGGGGCCAGATTTGCGATCGCCGAGCCCCGGTTTTTTCGTCGACGATGGCCAGCCCCAACTCGGGACTACTGGTGTGAAGGGCCAGCCCAATCATGACTCCGAGCGCACAGTACCGTCAGGCATAATTGTCTCCTGCAACGTAGCCCCTTCAAGCACTGCCCCCTCAATATCAGCCCCCTGAAAGTTGGCGGCCGTCAGATTCGCCCCGCTAAAGTTGACCTGGTTAAGCTGGGCCTCGGTCAGAGCCGCCGCCGTCAGATTCGCCCCCAACAAGTTGGCTTCCCTTAAATTAGCCGCAGCAAAGGTCGCCTTTGCTAAATTAGCCCGATTCAGGCGAGCGCCTCGCAGATTCGTTCCTTCCAGATTAGCGTCACTTAAATCAGCACTCAGCAGCCGAGCATCTTCCAGATTCGCCCCAGCCAAATTAGCTTGAGCTAGCTTGGTGCGCTGCAGCTCCGCTCGCTTAAGATTGGCCTCGCTGAGATTGGCCCCACTCAGATCAGCCCGACTCATCTCTACGCCGATAAGACTAGCTTTGCTCAGGTCACAGCCGCTGAGATTGACGTTTGACAGATCAGAACGATTAAGGTTAACGCCTGCCATCATCGCCTGGCTCAAAATCGTTTCCGCCAGGTCAGCCCCCAGCAAGTTAGCCCCACTCAAAATTGCCCCGGTAAGGTTGGCCTTGTTCACGTCAGCGCCGCTGAGATCAGCCCGAGATAGATCCGCCTGAGTCAGATTAGTCTCAGACAACGTGGCCCCAATAAAATTTACCCGCGAGAGGTTAGCGCCGCTTAAATTAGCCCCAGTCAACACGACATTACTCAAGTTGGCCTGGCTCAAATCAATCGGAACACTGGGGGCGGACTCGCGCCATTCATTCCAGCTCTCTACGCCTGCGCGAAGTCTTGCAAGTTGCTCTTCAATTGCCATCTTGCGCTCTCGCCCTCCTTTAACGGGTATGCCGATGTGTCGCTTTTGAATTTACTGATCGGCAACACAGCCTTTTCCTAACTTAATGAGATATGACCTTATGAGATATGACCTTCTGCCTGAGCATAGGAACTCTAGGGCATTAGCCACACCTTAATAACTTCGGTCTTTACTGGTAGCACTTTATCCAAAAATGCTGATACAACAGGCAATAAAAATGCCGCGTTCATCATGCCATACTTCCAGTGGAGTGATACAGGATTCCGGAACGAATGTGTTTCATGTTACTTGAGTTTAATACGTATATAAAAGTTCAGAGTGCCGAGTTCGGCATGCAGCATGCGGCAAAGAGGATAAATACTTGGTGCTTGATGCTTAATCCTGATGTCTCTTTTTACCTGCAACTGTTCCTAAATTTATTACCCATTTACCCCGTCATCCCCACCCCCTCATCGCCCACTTACCGATCTCAACCCATCCACCCCGCCATGTTGCTAACCAAATCCTCTAAGCAGGCTCCGCCAAACCACCCCTCACCGATCCATCCACGATAAAGTTCAAAAGCCTACCGGAAATTGCCAACTAGTCAGGTGGCCGGTGGCGGTCAGGCAGAGGAATTGGGGAGCTTGATGGCGATCCAGAGGCAAGTAGCGCAGCGCCACGATCGCCTCGTCCATTGTCTGGGCTTGGGCAATCGCTTCTCCTGAAAGTCGTGGAGCGCAATTTGGAGGGGGACTTGCCCAAAGCTGCAGTTGGCCGTCTTGGCTGCCGGAGATGACCCAGGGTTGGGTGGGATGGGCCAAGAGTGAGCGCACAGGCAGCACAAATCCCTGCGCTTGAATTGTCTGCATAATGCCCCCGGTATCGACCGCGCGCCAGCGAAGAGCGATATCCCAGCCGGCAGTGACGAGCGTTTGATCCGTCGGCAGCCAGACGATCTCGGTGATGCCTCCGGGCTGCCGGCTAAAGGTTCTTAAGCTGGTATTCGTTGGTCGGTGCCAGAGCCTGACGCGGCCTTGAGCATCGCCGCTGGCCAGCAGGGTGCCGTCATGATTCAGCGATAGGCTGGTGACTTTAGCAGTCTGGTAACGGCTGAGGGTTAATTGGGAACCGGTAGACCAGTCCCAAACGTGAATTTGTCCGTGCGCATCAGCAATTAAGAGCGTGTCGCCATCGGGAGCGAATTGCAGCGCCGTAATGGCAGCATTGATCGCCCCTAGCGGGCGCGACTGCCAGGTGTCTGCCGCAATCCGCCATTGCTGGAACTGGCCTAAGCGATCGCCCGTGACAAAGAGTGCGGCTTGGGCATGAGCCGCAATCGCCGTTAAATTTGACGGTGATGCCAGCGAGCTATGAGAATCATTTGGGTTAGCCAGTGATCGCACCGTCACTGTACCGTCGGCCGTCAAGAGCAAAAGCTGCTGGATTGCAGGTAATACCGCCATATCAACAGTTGGCAAGCCGAGTTCAACGGCCCATTCGGGCTGCCATAGAGGAGGCGCTTGACGGCAAGCAGGCGGGGGCTCAGAAGGGGTCGGCAGGGCCATGCCCAGGCGAGCCATCACGGTCGCGACATCGGGCAGGCGATCGCGCAGAGTCGGCTGCACCATACCGTCAACCAGGGCCGCCAAGCTGGGAGCCACATCGGGCACGATACTACGCCACTGCCAGCAGCCGTTGACGCCGTCAAACAGGTCAAAGGGCCGCAGTCCCGTTAATAGGTGCAGGCAGATAACGCCTAAGCTGTAGAGGTCACTGGCATAGGTGGCTTCGCCGCGCAGTTGTTCAGGTGAGGCATAGTCGGCAGTGCCGACAAGGGTGCCCGGTTGAGCCATTTGGGTCGCGGTCACGGGCTTGATTGCGCCAAAGTCCACTAGCCACCAGTTGGGCTGTCCGGGTGGCTGACGAAAGTTGCTGGGCTTAATATCACGGTGAACCAGGCGGTTTTCATGTAGATGATGGAGGATGGGCAGCACATTGCGTAAGAAGCGGCGGACTTCATCACTGCCAAATGGCCCCATTTTGGCCGTTAGCTGCTGATCAAGATGCGGCCCGACAAGGAACTGCTGCACCAAAAACTGCTGGGTCTCCCGTTCAAAATAGGCCACAAGGTTAGGCATCTGAGGATGCTGACTAGCGATCGCCAACTGTGCCACTTCTCGGCGAAAGCGCTCGGCAGCTTGATCGCGCTTCAGCGCAGTTGTCCCCATAGGAGTGAACCGCTTAATCAGGCATTGGGCGCTGACCAGCGTAGTGCGATCGCGGCCCACAAATGTCTGGCTATTCTGCCCTTGACCGACGCTGTAGATGGCTTCGTAGCGAGGCCCCAGTTGCAGTCGCCAGCCGCAGCTCTGACAAAACCGATGCGAGTCAGGACTTGTCGGCCGCAAACAGCCTGGATTTAGACAGTGAATCATCGGAGCCGCAGTCGCATTAGCAGCGGCAAATGGTCTGAAGCTTGGCCCACCGTTGTGAGCACTTGAGTATCCAATAGCTCGATGCGATCAGGCGTGTAAAAAATATAGTCCAGCTTATATTCAGGAGTATCGGAGGGAAAGGTAAACTGAGCTGACTCCGTGAATTGCTCCACCGGCACGACAGGCGCAAAAGTGCTCGCATCCAGCACCGTTTGGATAGAGCGCGGTTCACCTTCCGCATCACGGTTGAGGGCGCTATTGAAATCTCCCACCAGCAGCACCGGATATTGCTCAGCGTAGGTTTCCGCC
>JBCCNE010000252.1:0-6863 GCA_039026015.1 Cyanobacteria bacterium P01_C01_bin.70
AGCGTGGCGATTACGGTATCTCTATTGTCTTATGTCATCATGCCGCGTCTAACGCGATGGTTTAAGCGCTGGTTGTTTGCCTAATTACTCAGTGTTGGGGTGTTCGACTTCGGCTTTTAAACAGGTTGTCTGTTCCCTCGCATACGTGCATTAACGGGACTTATGCCCTTGATGTGATTTCTACTGGTTCCGAGATTTCTCTGGCTGTCGCCATCTCCCCTAATAAGGGGGGCAAGGAGAGGGCGCTCCTCCCGCCAGGGTCTCGCATTTTGAACTGAATAATTCTGAATCAACTCAAAATTTTGTCTGCGACTTGGGCGATACGTTTCAATGCCTGATTGCTAGCACTACAAGGCCTTTTCTAGAAGGCTGCGATCGCTCACACCCGTAGGCGGTAGCGAGTTGACGTCCCTAATTTTTCTAAGCAGAAACGCCATGTTTATCAACTACATCACTCTAATGCTGACTAACCTTGTTGCGGGGCTAGTGCTACTGGCCGCCTATATATATTGGGGTCTGGATGATAATCGTCCGACGCGCTGGATTCCAGGATTTGGTGTGGTGGGGGCGATCGCGCTGACAACGGGGCTGCACATGACATTTACCTGGCCGGTCATTGGCAGCTACAACATTGCCTACGGCGAAGCTTCGGTGCTGTATGGCATTCTCTTCGTCGGTGCGGCGATTACTTTAGCCCAGCGGTGGGAGCTAATCAGCCTCGCGGTTTATGGCTTTTTTGCTGGAGTCTACGCGGTGGTGCTGGGCTCACGAATTATTAATTTAGGTCTGACGCTGCTGCCTTTTATTTCAGGGCTGGGCTTCATCCTGGCGGGGTTAGGCGGCATTTGTGCCTTTCCCCTACTGCACTTTTCAAAATCCCAGCCATTTCGGCTGGTCGGGGCCCTCTTGCTGATTGTTGCCGCCCTGATGTTTGCCTGGATCAACCTGTTTGCAATTTGGGGGCACATGGCCGATTACGGCGAGTGGCAGCCCCTGCCGATGCGCTGACGCCCGCCTGATGATTGGGGTCGAGGCTGTCGGCGATCACGATTATTCAGCCATCACTTGCATCCCCCATCCACGCTGATTTGCACACAGCGTAGACATTGCTGGCTAAACCGTTCCGATTTTATTCACTGCATAAGTTCACTGGAGGTCATGAATCATGGGCAAGTTTTCAGGGTCTGGCAGACGGGAGTTTCTCAAGTGGGCTCTCGCCAGCGGATTCTCCACGGTGCTGCTCGATCGAGGCAAAACTTGGGCACAAAATCCAGCCGACACCAGCATTAAAGCGAATCTGATTTTGCACAACGGACGGATTGCCACTCAAGATGGCCGACAATCCTTTGCCGAGGCTATGGCCATTAAAGACAACCGCTTCTTGGCGGTCGGTTCTGAAAGAGAAGTGATGGCGTACAAAGGCGATCGCACCGAGCTGATCAACCTCAACGGGCGCACCGCCATTCCTGGCTTAAACGACACCCACACCCACCTAATTCGCGGTGGCTTGAACTACAACATGGAATTGCGCTGGGACGGCGTTCCCTCCCTCGCAGACGCCCTACGGATGCTGCAAGAGCAGGCGATTCGCACCCCAGCTCCCCAATGGGTACGCGTGATTGGCGGCTGGAGCGAATTTCAGTTTGCGGAACGGCGCCTGCCGACTCTGGCAGAAGTTAACGCGGTTTCTCAAGACGTGCCGGTTTTCATTCTTCACTTATACAATCGCGCCCTGCTCAATCGTGCCGCTCTCCGAGCTTTGGGCATTGATCGCAATACCAATCCCCCGCCCGGCTCTGTGATTGAAAAGGATGCCCAGGGCAATCTGACCGGGATGCTAATTGCCACGCCCAATGCGACCATCCTGTATGCAGCGATTGCTCAAGGCCCCATTCTTGGTCCCGAAGATCAGCTGAATTCATCTCGCCACTATATGCGCGAGATGAATCGCCTCGGCATTACCGGCGTTATTGATGCCGGTGGTGGCGGTCAGAACTATCCCAATGACTATCAGATCATGCAAAAGCTGCACGACGAGGACTTGATGACGGTGCGGGTCTCCTACAACCTGTTCACGCAAAATCCGGGGGCCGAGAAGGCGGACTTTGAGCGGTGGATTGACATTGCCCAACCGGGGCAAGGAGACGATTTCTATCGGCTGAATGGGGCGGGTGAAATGCTGGTTTTCTCGGCAGCTGATTTTGAAGACTTTACCGAGCCCCGCCCTGATTTGATGGCCGACATGGAAGGTCAGTTGACAGCAGTGATTCAACTCTTGGCCGAAAATAAATGGCCTTTCCGATTACACGCTACCTATGACGAGTCCATTACCCGATTTTTGAACGTGTTTGAGCAGGTCAACCGCGACGTGCCTTTCGACGGCATGCACTGGATTTTGGATCACGCGGAAACGATTAGCGATCGCAACATCGAGCGAGTAAAAGCGCTGGGCGGCGGTATCGCCATTCAACATCGCATGGCTTATCAGGGAGAATATTTCCTGAGTCGCTACGGGGCTGAGATGACTCAAAATACGCCACCGGTCAAGAAAATTTTGGCGGCAGATGTGCCCCTGGCTGCGGGCACCGACGGCACTCGCGTCGCCAGCTATAACCCCTGGAACGGTTTGTACTGGCTAGTGTCGGGTAAAACCGTTGGTGGTACGACTATCTACTCCGAAGACAAGTGTCTGAGCCGCCTGCAAGCGTTAAATCTGTACACTGCCGCGGCGGCCTGGTTCTCAAATCAGGAGGGTAACAAAGGCGCAATCGTGCCGGGGCAGCTGGCTGATTTGGCCGTGCTGTCTGAGGACTACTTCTCAGTTCCCGAAGAGCGCATCCGGCACCTGGAATCGGTGCTTACGATTGTGGACGGTAAGCCTGTGTACGGTGCCGCCGAATTCAGTCATTTCTCACCACCGCCTCTGCCCATTAGCCCCAACTGGTCACCAGTCGCTTACTACGGCGGTTATCACAATGACTCTGGCGTTACCTTTACCGGGTTGTCAGGGGCCACATCGGTGGCGCGATCGCAGCCCGTTGCCCAAGCGTCGCCGAGTTTGGGGTCGTCCTCGCTTAACCTGGCCGGTAGCTTATCCCACTTTTGGGGTGGCCTGGCCTGTGCCTGCTGTTAAATGCTTTTTGCTCCCTTTGTTTAGTCCTTATTGCTGATGTTGAAAGGTAAATCAATGAAGCTCTCGTGTGTCCCCTGGATAACCCAACTCGCTCGACAAGGCTGGCGAATCGGAGCCGCGATCGCTGGTTTCGGTACCGCGATCGCCCTCAACTCTGCCTCAGCTGCCTGGGGTGCTGAGCGCATCGAATTTTTTGTGGGCCCTTTGAACCGGTTATTTGGATCGAAGACCTGGAAGCACTGGCCCAGGAGGGTGCCGTCACCGAGCGCTTTCGTCCTGTTGCCAGCCGTCTCGACGAGGCGCAGCTTCAGGCCCTCAGCGACTTTCTAAATCGCTCATTAGATATGGATTTGATCACACTGTCACAATTCACCTACTGGCAGGTGGGCAAGCACTTTCTCGACCGGGCGGGGCAGTCGTGCAAACGGATGATTTTCGCAATGGGTCGCGGGCTCTGCGGGTTGCCCTGATTGCTGCTGCCGACGACGGTGATGGGGTGACATTTTTAGAGGTGCTGCAGGAATTTCCGCTAGAGGTCATCCAGCTCGATTTTGAATCGGCCCAGCAGATACTGGCGGAAAACAGCCGTTTCTTTGTCATTTACCCTCGGTGCTGCTCTGACCATTGACTAACCTGTCACCGGTCAGAGCAGCTTTTGTTAGAGCGATGACAGCACCCACTGCACCAGAGTGCGAACGCCATAGCCAGTCGCGCCCGGACTGTTATAGGCATTTTCTCGCTCATTCCAGACGGGGCCGGCAATATCGAGGTGTGCCCAGGCGGTCTCTTTCACAAACTGCTTTAAAAACAGCGCTGCAGTAATTGCACCCCCGAAGCGAGGGCCAGTATTCTTCATGTCTGCTGCTAGAGATTTCATGCCCTCGAAGTATTTTTCTTCCAAGGGCATGCGCCAAAGCTTTTCGCCCGCAATCGCAGCCGCGCCGGTAATCTCCCCGGCCAGAGCATCATCCGGACTCCACAGTCCGGCAATGGAATCGCCTAGCGCTACAATGCTTGCCCCCGTTAGGGTGGCCACATCAATCATGGCGTCAATGCCCAGCTTTTCAGCAAACACCAGCGCATCAGCTAGGGTGAGTCGCCCTTCAGCATCGGTATTGTTGACCTCAATGGTTTTACCGTTTGAAGCAGTGAGAACGTCGCCCGGATGCAGTGCATGACCGCTAATCATGTTTTCGGCGGCAGCAGTAATGAAATGGACTTCGACGTTGGGCTTCAGTTGAGCGATCGCTTTGGCCGCCCCCAGAGTCGCCGCCGCCCCACCCATGTCGAACTTCATCATCTCGATCATGCTGCCCGCTCCAGCCTTCAGATTAAGTCCGCCGGAGTCAAAGGTGAGCCC
Organism: Cyanobacteria bacterium P01_C01_bin.70; assembly: GCA_039026015.1. Lineage (GTDB taxonomy): Bacteria > Cyanobacteriota > Cyanobacteriia > Phormidesmidales > Phormidesmidaceae > Halomicronema. The sequence goes on from JBCCNE010000252.1 coordinate 4,494, forward strand.
CTTGCCAACGATGGCGAGCTTACGGCTGGAGACATCCGCCGGCTTGTAGGTTAAGTGAATAAATTTAGGCGGCAAGTCGGATGCTTGGGCAACGCCCAAAAAAGCACCCATGCCCAGCGCCTCGCAGGCTTCTTTGTCGAGAATTTCAACTTCAATTCCGTGGTCGTGGGCGATCGCTTCCGCCGTTTCGGCCAGCATCGCTGGAGTAGCGACATTTGGGGGAGCTGCCACCAGTTCCCGCGCTAAGATAACGCCATCCGCAATCTGCTGGGCGCGCGCCAGTGCAGGGGCTTCGTTCGGCAACCCCAGCAGCTCAATCCGCTCGATAGCAAAGCGTTTGCTGTCTGCTTCAGATTTGAAGCGGGTGTCTTCATGGAGCGCCAGCAGAGCCCCTTCACAAATGGCCTGGGCAGATAAAGACGCATCGTCGTTCCATATCGGAAAGCTGATTCCTAGAACTTTACTCTTTTCTTTTTTGGCCATCCGAGCCGCGATCGCGCCAGCGCGCCGCAGCGTTTCTACAGTTAAGTTTTCTGACTTACCTAGCCCTACGAGCGCCAGTTTATGTACAGGACTGTCCTTCCCTACTCGAATGACGGCGCTGCTATCGGCGGCAGCTTTAAACTCAGACTCATCAATCAATTCCTGCACCAGCCCAGATAGTTTAGTGTCCAGGTCTGCCAGGATTCCCGTCAGTGGCAAATCCGATTCGGTGACGCCAACGGCTAAGCAATCGCCAGCCCAATCGACGACTGACTGAGTTGATAAGTGAAGATCCATAGGTGTGCAAGCGGTTCGTGTTTCAAAGTTTTTCCCTCTTCATTTGATCACAGCTTGCGAGCTTCTGCAATTCTGGGTCTGTCTGTCGTAAGTAATCGCCTACGGAATTCGACTTCTCCGTGCTTTGAGCAGTCTTTAAGGAATCTCGCAGTCGCCCGCTTGAACCATAAAGATATGAGTCTAGCAAAATCACGAGTTCAGTCTGCTGCAATCGGCTCTGCCGGAGCCGATTGCAGCAGATATCGAAGTATTCTGCATTATTTCGATGACAGGGTATTTGTTTTGATCACATCTATGAGGCATCAGAGAAAAGCTGGGCTATAGACAAACAGCTCAGCAGTGAACAGTCTGTGCTGTCAAAATACTGCTCACCGATTTCTTTGCTGGGTGAGCTCCGCCACCTTGCCTGAGAGCCGCGACCTCACGGCATTCTTGGTAACCTCACTGGCTTCAAAAACGCTGTATCCTAAACGGGCTGACAATCCAGCAGGGCTCATGGCTTCTCTCTTGCTACAAAACGGTCGCTTAGTCGATGACCCGCAAACCACGGTCGATATCGCGATTGAAGATGGCGTGATTGTGGCGATCGCCTCGGAGCTGCCCAATGATGCCGACCAGACCCTTGATTTAGCAGGACAGCTGGTCAGTCCCCCCTTTGTGGAATCTCACATTCACCTAGATTCAGCCTTGACGGCAGGACAGCCTCGGTGGAACGAGAGCGGCACGCTGTTTGAAGGGATTGAGATTTGGCGTGAACGGAAGCAGACGCTCACGATAGAAGATGTTCAGCAACGGGCGATCGCGGCTCTCAAGCAGCAGGCTAGTCAGGGGGTGCTGTTTGTGCGCAGCCATGCGGATGTCAGTGAGTCGGCCCAAATTCCGCTAAAGGGACTCCTTGAAGTGCGCGAGGCGGTCAAAGATTGGCTAACGCTACAAGTCGTTGCCTTTCCGCAAGACGGCATTTACGGCTATCCCGACAATGCCGAACGGCTGGAAACGGCTCTCAAGCTGGGGGCGGACGTCGTCGGCGGTATTCCCCACTATGAGCTAACGCGGGAAGACGGAGTTAAATCTATTCACTACATTTTTGACCTTGCCGAGCGCTATGACCGGCTGATCGATATTCACTGTGATGAGATTGACGACGACCAGTCCCGCTTTTTAGAAGTTGTGGTCGCCGAGGCGATACGCCGCAATCTTGGCCCCAGAGTAACGGCTAGTCACACTACTGCATTTGGGTCTTATAACAACGCGTATGCTCTCAAACTGATGGGGTTTCTCAAGCGAGCACAGATAAACTTTGTAGCCAACCCTTTAATTAATCTCACTCTTCAAGGCCGCACCGATACCTATCCCAAACGGCGAGGAATTACGCGGGTCAAAGAACTCTGGCAAAACGGTCTCAATCTGAGTCTAGGTCACGACTGTATACAAGATCCGTGGTACACCCTAGGCACTGGAAATTTGCTGGAGGTGGCAGGAATGGCGGTGCATGCCTGCCAGATGACGGGGCGCGACGAACTAGCAGCCTGTTACCGCATGATTACTGACTTTGGTGCCAAAAGCCTCAATCTGAGTGACCAGTATGGC
>JBCCNE010000253.1:0-6836 GCA_039026015.1 Cyanobacteria bacterium P01_C01_bin.70
ACAAGTCGTTTGCATGATCTGAGGCGTAGAGACGAACTTCAAATCCCGGTGTTTCAAAGATTAGGCCTTGCGTAAAATCGACACCTCAAAAGGCTGTAGATTTTCAGCTAGGTCAATAAGTTTGCCGGTTTCGTAGCAGGTTGACAGAAGCACATTCCAGTTGCCGCGATCGATAGGCGCGTCTAAGGTGAATGGCTGCTCGTAGGAAAAATTAATCGCCACAAGCACCGTTTCATCAGCCACCTCTCGGAGGTAGACGAGATGCTCATGGGGAAAGTTGACGAGGGCACGCCAGTGACCATGACGCAGGGCCGCACTTTGCCGCCGAATTTGCACTAAGCAGCGATAAAAATTCAAAATGGAGTTGGGGTCTTGCCAAGCTTGCTCAACGTTTACTTCCGGATAGTTGGCATGCACCGGTAGCCAAGGCGCAATGTCTTTGCCAAAGCTAAAGCCGGCATGGGGCGAATCGTCCCACTGCATGGGAGTGCGAGCGCCATCGCGCGGCGGCGGCGTTTCCCCAGTTTCAGACTTGACGATGGCGTGATCCTGCAGCCTGTCTAAGGGAATGTCAGTGTTATCCACCATCCCCAGCTCTTGACCATAGTAGAGAATCGGGGTGCCTCGCAGTGTTAACAGCAGGGCTGCCGCCGCTTTAGCGATCGCCTGCGAATCAACACAGAGAGCACACTCAATCCAACGGGATAGGTGACGCGGAATGTCGTGATTATCGAGAAAATAGCAGGGCCAGCCGTCTTCTGGAGTCAGAGCTTCTTTCTTTTCTACTTCACGCTGCAAATAACCGGGATACCAAGGGCTAAAGGGAAACTCAAAAGTTAAGGGTAAATGCAGCTCTTCGTTTTCAATGCCGTGAAATATGACCGAGTCATAAAGCCGATTATCAATAAAAGTTTCACCGATAAGTACGCGCTCCTCTCCGGTCGCTTCTTGACCAGTGCTGTACTCATCTAAAATGGCGCGAATCTCTTGAATAATTCGATGATTTTCGGGCAGGTTTTTGTCGTAGAGATGATGATAATTATGGTAGTCATTCTTGTCGGAAGCTCCATATTTCATCGGGTTATCCCGAAAGTACGGATCTTTGCTGTAAACGCTTGATGCGTCCAAGCGAAACCCGTCTACGCCACGGTCAAGCCAAAACCGAATAATGTTGTAGACGGCGGCTCTTACTTCATTATTTTGCCAGTTCAAGTCAGGCTGATTTTTATTGAACGTATGGAAATAAAACTGTCCTCGCTCAGCCTGATAAGTCCAGCCGGTGCCGCCAAAATAAGACTGCCAATTGTTCGGCAAATCACGCCCTTCGTAGGCGTCTTGCCACAGGTACCAATCGGCTTTGGGGTTATCTGTGCTGGAGGCCGATTCGATAAACCAGGGATGCTGATTAGAGGTGTGGTTGACCACTAAATCTAAAATGACTTTGATGCCGCGCTGATGGGCTTGTGCTAACAGCTCGTCAAAGTCAGATAGCGTACCAAACGTGGAGCAAATATCTTTGTAATCAACAATGTCATATCCGTTGTCAATCATCGGTGATTTATTAATAGGAGATAACCAAATCGCGTCTATTCCTAGAGACGTTTTGCTATCGGGCTTGCCATCATTCAAATAGTCGAGCCGTTCGATAATGCCTCGCAAATCGCCAGTGCCGTCGCCGTTGCCATCGGCAAACGTAAAGGGATAAATCTGATAAATAACGCCAGTTTTCCACCATGACAGCGACTGCTGGGGATTACGCTGGGTCATGGGTCAATTCCTCATTAAGGGCTTGAATAGAATAAACGCTACTGAATGTCGATCGCAGTGTCTGTAGGGAAAAGTCGTACATCTGTAAAGTTGATTACCAGTTCAATACAAAGGATGAATAATCGCCAATCGGTGCGCGAAATTGGGGTTGTCTTGATGCTGTAGTGAACGGCGCAGGCGATCGCCCATTTGTCGATGATGCCTGAGCGTCGTCTCGCGATCGCCCCGCACGCCATACCGGCGTGATTGAATTTGCTCTTCAGGCAAGCAGAAAAATCCTTCGCCATTGGCGTGTTGAACGCTGCCCTCAAGCAAATCAAAAATGCGGATACTCCCAGGCAGGTGCTCCTGGGGTTGAGACCAACCATACACGTGTAGGCTCAGTACGGGTTTCGAGCCGATGTTGCCAATTTGATGAATTTGGCCTGGCGCGATCATCGGCACTGAACCGGAAGAATAGTGGGTCGCCGCCACCGTTCTCAGTAATTTTTTTGTCAAGCGGTAGCGATGGTAAGCAACCTCGCCAAAATACTGGATTGCTCCCCACTGGGCGGTGCCGCAGTCATGAATGGCGCTGACATCTCCCGGCAGCCAAGACAATACTTTAATCACCCAGCGGCTATCCACATAAACTAATCGGCATCCATAGCTGTCGGTCACGGGATGCTCAAAGTTAGCCCAAGGGCTTAAGTCGGCCGATTCCAGATGGGCGGCTTGAACAAGCTGTTGGATCTCTGCCGACGTGAAAGGTTGCGATCGCTGCAGCTGCCTAATCAAGTTTTGTAGCTTGACAGGGTGATTTTTGACGGGAGAAATTTCTGCTTCGGGAACGGTGGCCTGGTTCATCGCGAATGTCCATACATAAAGTAGCCGCGCTGCCGACCAAACAAAGGGCACCTTCTAAAACGATGGCAAAAATGAAGGTCTCAGCGATCGCCAGCGACGCTTTTCTAACTGACTTTATTTAATGCCTCAATTCTGAGAATCAACCAAGAACTCTGTGGTGATGGTGTGAGAACGGCTGATTTTCTCTCTTAAGAAGTTTTTTGTACAAAGCTGTCGCTGGCTATCCGGAGCTAGGCTTCGAGTCTGGGGCAATGCGTGTTTTCCTCAGACGCGTCATCAATTAATGTTAGAAACCTTATGGAATCAGCATTATTGCACCGTCCCAATTTCCTAGGCTAGGGACTGAAACCCTGGCGACTAAAGCACTGAGTAACTGAATGATGCCAGCCTCGCGAGCTATCAAATCAAAAGCATCCAGCATCGTCAAATGCTGGGTGCTTACGCATTTCCTTGTCTAATAAGGGGCGTCAATCTGCCTCAGTACAAGGGCTTTATGGCATTTTCTGGTGCCTCACTAACCTCAGAAACGCTGTGCAGGTAAGACACATGCCGTTTAGAGGCAGTGACGGCTCAGGAACCGCTTTTAGCAACGCTGTTCGAGGTACTGACCGATCATAATTTCTTCACCAGCGCGGGAAACAATGGTCTGCCGAGTGCGAGTCGAATCACCGATCAGCTTGATTTCTTCTTCAAAGCTAGAACCGCTATAGGCCGTTTTGAGCACCATCGTGCGGGGCTCGCGGAATACAAAGTCGGCAGTCACCGGCTTAGCGGTGGCAAAACCGCGATCGCGATACAGCGTGGTGCCTCTAATGCCAAACAGCGTCGACCCCTCAACCGGCTTTTTGTTGGTGTGGATATAGTTACTTTCCCAACTGACCTGGGCTCCGCAGATCAGCAATGACTGCTCTGGCAGTTCGTGAAGCTCCTGAAGCGTCTGCAATTCCGCGCTGCCAGCAGGCAGAAATCGAATATTGATGTAGCTCACGACTTCCTGCACCTCACCACTTTTCAACGTGTAGTAACGACGCTGAGAGCGCCAGTCGCCTTCAGAGGTGCGGAAAAACGAGGATACCAGCGGTTCAGCTGAGACACGAGCAGTTTCTAGGGAATAGGGCATAAGTTTTGTCCAACAATGGAAAACGGAGGACGGAGCAACGGTCTAGAAGTTGTTAATTTTTGTAACTTACTTCAATGCTATCGAGCTGCTTTAAAAATGACAACGGGGGAGTCGGTGGCTTGTCGGTCTCTGGGGGAGCGATCGCTGGTAGTCGAGAAAACCCTTTAGTCTGCTCGAACTCCCCTGTGAACCTTTTTAGTCGCTATCAAAGGTTGCACTGTGTCGCTACTGGCTTATGGTTGTTTTGATGCTACCCACGGCAGCTCTAGAAACCGCTGTCTCCACTACAAAATACGTAAAGCCTTGATAAATCTAGGATTTCTGCCCCTCAACCTTGAGAGCAAAACCCTAAAATAAAATAGGCTTAATGCTTTCTTTGGATTTTTGAGTCATCATTCGTGCATTCCACATTGCCACCTGACCCACCTTCTGTGTCCATTCCGACTAACGTTCCCTCTTCGTCAAAACGCCCCCGCCCGTTGGGAATCCAACTGAAGCGGCGGGTTCGCTATATCTATTTAAAATTCATTCGTCTTCGAGGCCATCCCAAGGAACTAGCTCGAGGTCTGGCCGCCGGCGTGTTTGCGGGCATGTTTCCGCTGTTTGGCCTGCAGACAATCATGGGGGTAGCGATTGCCGTGCGCATCAAAGGCAACCCTCTCATGGCCGCTGCAGGCACTTGGATCAGCAATCCCCTCACTTACTTGCCAATTTATGCCTTTAACTATCGCCTGGGCTGTTGGATTTTAGGTCGTCCGGCAGTTAACCTGTTCAATGACGTGGAATCTATAAAAACTCTGCTGGAAACGAGTACTGATGCTGCCGTCGCCCTGATGCTCGGTAGCTTGGTAATGGGATTACTCTTCGGGTCCCTCAGCTATTTTGGCGGATTGCTGCTCATTCGTCGGGGGCGGCGACGCTATCGCCAAATCACCCATTCCAACTCACCGTAATTGCATTGGCGACTCAGTCAACTGTATCGATTTGGGCATGCTCCCTCGCAAGCAAGACGCGGGAATGCGATCGCAGGCTAACCGAACTAGACGAGATGACTTCCCGTGAATAAGCGAGAAGGTTGAGGGAAGAAGCGGTGATTTCTAAGGGCTGTCATCATTTAGAGCCTGAATCCTTACGCTGAGAGCAGTTCAGCCCCTAGCTAGGTTTGCAGAGCGGGCGCGGTAATGCCTATGCACAAGGGTTTCGAGTTTCATTGATGACGCTCTCTGGACCGGTGTATTGAGGCAAGGTGATCATGCTGATCTATCTTGCCCATTTACTACGGTTGCAGAACTTGGATTGCATCTGAGGGGATGACTGCCATACAACGGAGGCTGAACGCTGATTTCTGACGATTAGACGTTTGGAGGATGAACGCCAAATAGACAGCGCAAGAATCGACCAGCCAGCAGCGCAGACAGTCTGCTTAGGGAATGCAGAAGTTTACTTCGTTACTAAATGCCGCTACGTCGGGCAACCCAGTATTGCCGTTAATGAGCTGTACTAAAGCACCATTATTCTCGAATGACACCGTATTCAAGTTTTGCACCAGGTATAGCGCTTGATCCGTGGGGTTATTGCTGAAGGTTGTCAGGGCAATCCCGGTCGGCACAGTATTATTCAAAAGAACTGTACAGACGCTATTGTCGGTTGAGGTTGCTTCCACGTCGATATCGACAACATTAGCTCCCCCACTATTACTCTCAAGGGTGTTGTTACGAACGTTAAGAACGGCAATCACGGCATCGCCATTGGCCACTACATCGATCGCTTGTTCCGCATTACCGCTGATGGTGTTATTGGTGATACCAGCACTGCCATCTTCTAAAATGGGGAACTCTTGCAGGCCCGAATTGGCCACGGACCGAATACCATCGCCCCCGTTTCTCAAAATCCGATTGTCATTTACCGTGATTTCCTGAGCGCCTAAAGCGTTGAGGGTAACATCAACTCCCGATCCGTCGTTATCGAGGATTTCATTATTGCGGAGGAACAGTTCTTGGGCAGAGGCGGTGTCGGTAAGGACCGTAACGCCGTTCACAACTTCGACCCCAGCACCGGCATTGTTGCTAATGGTGCTATTGGTCACCGAGATCTCTTGAGAACCACCATTGCGATCAGATGACGCCAGGACTCCGCTGCCGCCATTACCGCTGATCAAGCCAGCATCAAAGGATAACTCTTGAGTGGAAGCGTTGTTGCGAGCGGTGCCTTCTGATCGCAATACAATGCCTTGATTAGTACTGTTGGTAATGGCATTGGCCGGTACCTCACCGCCACTGTTGCCCTGGCTGGTGTTTAAGTTAGCATCGCTGGGTCCCACGGCGATCACTTGGCTTGGTGCGCCGAGCGCCCCACCGGTCGGCAAAGTTACGAACTCTAGGCCGATATTGCCACTACCTGTCACTTCGTAGCCAATAATCGATAAATCGATCCTCTGGGCTGAGGTGGTGTTCTCAGCAAAGATGCCGGAACCGGTTGGATTGCGAATAATGTTGTTAAAGGTCACCACACTGCCGCCCACATTATTGAGGGCAATGCCACGACCGCCGGGATTGGTAATAGTGTTGTTCCGCAGTTCGGCGTTGCGGATGTTGCTGCCGGAGATCGCATCCCCAGCAGCATTCTCGATGCGAAAGCCGGCCAACACGGTTCGGTTACCAAGGGTGACACCATCGGTAATGTTGGGAAAATTGCCATCTCCTGATAAGGGCAGATCAACTGCGATGCCTTCGGCAAAGTTGACTGATGTGGAGAAGGGTAAACGCACGGCTCGCGTCTCAAAACCAGGAAAGGGCAAACCCGCTAAAGTTTGGGCCGGCCCCTGAGATAAGACCCGAACCCGCTCAGGAATGGTAAAGGCGGGAATGTTGACGGCATTATTGCCGTCAACGTACACCACGTCGTTGCCATCGCCAACGGTGGCGTTGAGCGCTTCTTGTACGGTGCCAAATGGATTTTCAAAGGTGCCATCGCCGCCAGTTGCCCCGAGAACCACATGTTGAAAGTGATAAGGTTGCTCTTCCTCAGGGTTGAAGAGGGGAGCCGTGTTGAATTCAGATAAGGTTTCCCTCTCTTCATCTAAATGCACGGCGATTTCTGGGGC
>JBCCNE010000254.1:0-6810 GCA_039026015.1 Cyanobacteria bacterium P01_C01_bin.70
CCACCGCAGTTTGAGTGCCGCCAGCGTTGGTGAAGAACTGCGGGTACTGGCCTTGGTTGCTGTCGCCAGCGCGAGGGCGATCGTTTTCGTCAAACAGGCGCGTGTTGGAGCCCCCGGCTACGATGATGTCCACATTGACTAAACGCTCAGCCAGGCCAAATTCAATGGCAATTTGCTGCATGTGTGACAGTAACACCACTTTGTTCAAGCCCGGATTAGCCGCCAGCAGCGCGTCTACCTCGGCCTGAATCGCTGCTGCCAAAGCGTCTAGCTGCTCTGGCGTGGGGTTGGCATCAAAAGGACTGGGGGCAATGCCGACATCCCCCGGACTAGAGATGCTGGCCAGGGTGGGAGTCGTGGCACCGATAACGCCGACGCTTTCACCGTTAACCTCAATCACCACTGAGGAAGTCACCGTGCTAGCCTGAGGCGCTTGCCCGCCCGCCACTTCTAAGGGCGCCAAAAAGTCGTCCGAGGCAAAGGTGAGGTTGGTCGATAAATAAGGGAAGTTAGCGCCGGTAAACTCCGCGCCAAGAATTGTCCCGATGGACTCAGGAATCGTATCCACGAAGCCGTCTTCGGGGTCGCTGTCGTCAGTCACATCCTGACCGGTGATCAGCTCAGACAGGGCGCGGGTGTCAAAGTCAAATTCGTGGTTGCCTAGGGCGATCGCCTGAATGCCCAGCTCATTTTGAATTTGGATGTCCGCAATACCAGCAGTCCCGAACACTGCCTCCGAGGCATCAAAAAACAAGCCGGGAATAATGGCATCCCCAGACGATAAAACCAGCGTGTTGTCTGCCAGACCGTCATCACCCAGGTCCTGAGCCTTGAGCGCATTCAGCACAGCCGATAACCGAGGTGCATCCTGGACAGCGGCTGCCCCGGCTTCTTGATCTGCCAGATGCAGTAACTCAAGCGTAAACAATTCGTCCATATATCCCTCTTAAAAGCAAAACTAGCCAGCACAACCAGTCGGGGCCAGCCCTGGGACTGACACCAACTCAAAAATGTTCAACGGACTAAAATCAGCGCAGGCTCATAGAAGAGCGCTAACTAACATCAAGCCTCATATTTCGGCCCTCATCGAATCACCGGATTAACGCCGTCGCGAAGCCGCTGCCTCTCCGCTTAGGAAAACCAGGCCTCGTCTGCGGTTGACTGCAATGGGCCAGCCACACGCCCGCCAATTGTGTTCACCAGTAACCTTCTCAGACAAAAGTAAAGTGGCGGTAATGCTTGCCTTAAGACTTCGTATAATCACGGAGCTTTATCAGCGCTTTATAACTTTCACGCCAACTTCATATTTTCTTCACACAAAAAATCAGCAGTCGTCGACTTTCCCGTCAACTCCTTTTGGAGGCGCGATCGCTCTAGTGGCAAGCGTTCCAAGATGAATTGAAGAATTGTTATATTCGCCGAGAAGGATGTGCTTAAGAACACTCCTGCAAAAATTGTCAGGGTTAAGCTTTGACTAAATCAGCGCTTGAGCACGGCCCAGAGCACCAGGAAGCCTGAGGAAAGAACTTGGGACCTTGCCCGTGCGGAGCAGGACGAGAATTCAAACTCTACAGGCCAAAATCATCTATGTATTTCAAAGTCCTGCGGGCCGGCTCTGCCTGTACGGGCCGAACACCTCCAAAGTTATCGACTCCACCGTATGGGCAAGGTATTTTGGCTGTAGCCGACCGGCCTCAAAAGTAGCGTTGTCTACAAGATGCCTTGCCCCCTCGGTAACTCCACCCCTTACCCGAACACTTGGCACCTCGTTACAATGCGTCCAAAGCGTTGCCTACCCTAACGTTGCTGTCACTCCGTCGAGGCTTTGTCATGGCTGCCCCCAATTCGACTCCACCCCCGAGCGATCGCTACCGTGAACTCATTGAACAGGTGGTCAAGATGACGCTCAAGGGCCAAATCCGCTCTAAGGTGCAGGTCTTTCGCAAGCTGCAGGAGGAGATTGAACCCGGCGACGGAGACTCCTTTAAAGCGGTTTTAACCGAGCAGGCAGCAGCCGTAGCGGTCATCTTGGCGGATGAAGCCGATGAAATGAAGCAGGCGAAGGCGACGCGGCGGCAGCGGGCGTTGGCAACCCTGCAAAGCGAGTTTGAGCGATGGGAAAAAGAAAATCAGAGTACGGCGGTTTTGTCGGGGGCGATCGCCACCCTGGTGCGCACGGCTGACCAAGACCGCTTGACTGCTCTGCTACAGGCGCTTGACCCCAATCAGCCCGATCACCTCAGCCGCGACGAGCTGAAAACCCTCGCCCAGCAGCTCCGTCAGCTCGAAACCAGCAGCGCCGCCCAACCGAGCCTGCAAGAACTCGCTACGGGACTGCTGCAGGGGCTCAAGACCTGGCAAAGTCTGGAAGGACACGTGATTAGCTGGATTTATGACCAGGGGCAACGGGCGATCGGATTTGGCCATGCCGCCACTCAGGGGCCGTGGCCTTATTGGGCTAAACAGATCGAGACCACCAGCATTCAGCGCCTGTTTACCGAACTGGCAGAGCATCAGACCGTCAGCGATCGCGGCGTGCCCATGCCCTTAGAAGTGCAGACGTGGGTGGAACTGGCGATCGCCCTGCAGCGGCTGCAGCTGGCGCTGGTGGCCTGGTTTGACCAGCAGCCCTACGATACTAAAGCGGGCAAGCGCCTTTCCATTGCCACCTTTTTGACCTTCGCCGTGGTGTGGGGACAACTCTCGCGCCGCCTCAGCACCTTGGGCCAATCGCTGCTAGCTACCGGGTGCTTTCAAATGGCGCTACAGGTGTTGCGGCAGTTTGCCCAGCAGGACTACTTCCCCCTTTATGGCGGCTTGTTCACGGCCCTCTCGGGAGAATCGCTGCGCACCCTGCTCGATTATCTCGATCAGCCGCTGCGGGAAGTGCCCAACACCGATACTAAAGCCCGCATCCTGACTTTATTGGGCTATTCTCAGCGGGCCTTGGGGCGATATGACCTAGCGCGGCAGTTTCATGATCGCGCCCTTGAAAGTGCCCGTGAGATTAACGATCAGCGCTGCGAAATCGCCAACCTCAACCATCTCAGTCGCACCTGTGTGATGCAGCAGGACTTTGCCGCCGCGATTACCCACAGCCAGCGGGCGTTGGTGCTGGCGCGGCAGGCGGGCGACCGCATTGGGGAAGCCAATGCCCTGGCCAACTACGGCTATGGCGAGATCTCCCGCGCTCAGGAACAGGCGCTGGAGCCAGCGCAAATCGAATCCGTGCTCTCTTATTTAGAACAGGGGCTACAGCTGAGCGAACAGGTGCAAGATCGCCCCAGCGAAGCCCTTTGCGCCAATAGCCTCGGCGTGGCTCAGGTGATGCTGCGCCACTATGACCAAGCTATTTCGGCGCTAGAAAAGGGCCTGCAAATTGCCCAGGCGATCGGCGATGTCTTCCTGCAGGCGGTGAACTACAGCTATCTAGCGATCGCTTATCAAAATCTTGAAAGCACGGAAATGGCTGTCTTCTGCGCCGCCCTGAGCATGTACCTGCTGTGGCAAATCGACTCCCAGCAGTGGCATCAGCCCGCTGGCACCCTTAGCATTCTCTATGGCCAACTGGGACAGGAAAACTTTCAAAAAGCGCTGGCCGCCTATCGTCCGGCGTTTCTCCGGCAAATCGGCGTCGATGGCTATGACTATTTGCCGAAGCTGCTAGCCGACTATCGCGAGTCGCTGAGCTAACGACCAGCCTGTGAAAGACAACACTTTTTCTGCAGTTGCCGCGATCGCGGGCTCAGGGCTGTCATCTTTTGGTGTCCCAAAGTTTTAGCCGCCAGGGTTTCAGCCCTTAGCCTAGGCCGTTGGGACAGGCGCGACAATGCCTGTTCCCCAAGGTTTCCGACATTGATTGATGAAGCACCCTGGGGTACTCTAAACTACTTAAAGATTCTTCAAATAGATTCATAGAGCTACGCTATTGGCAAAGGGTGGGCGACTAACGTGTTACTGCCGCATCTAGAACTATCAGCAACGGCGATCGCCTTGCTAATCTCAGGCTCCAGTTTTGTGGCTTGGTTCTTTAGCATGCTGGCCGGGGGCGGCAGTCCATTTATTCTGATTCCTCTGCTGTCGCTGCTTTTGGGCACGCAGGCAGTTGCCCCTGTGATTACGACCGGCTTGCTCATCGGCAATGCTCAGCGCAGTCTGTTCTTTTGGCGAGAAATCGACTGGCGCGTCACCGCTTGGTATCTGCCGGGATGCTTGGCCGGCTCCATGCTCGGCGCGCTGATCTTTGCTTGGGTCAAGGCCGATTGGCTACAAATTTTGCTGGGGGTGGCGCTGCTGGCGATGGTGCTGAACTATTGGCTGGGCAAAGTGCTGAATTGGGGCGATCGCCCGGTTTCTATCAAAGCCTGGTACTTTCTGCCCGTGGCCTTTCTCAACTCGGTCGGCTCGGCCCTGATTGGCAGCACCGGCCCGATTATGAACCCGATGTATTTTTCCTACGGGCTGGAAAAAGAGGCCATGATTGCCACTAAGGCTTCGAACAAGGCTTTTCTACACATCTTTAAACTCCTTAGCTATGCGGCCCTTGGCGTGCTGGAGCCCAACTACATCGGCTACGGCTTGCTAATTGGCCTGGGTGCGGTGCCCGCCAACCTGCTCGGCAAGTGGGTACTCGAACGCATTAGCAACGATCAGTTCCGGCAGATGGTCTACGCCTTCGTCGCCGTCAGCGGCGTCGTTATGCTCTGGGAACAGCGGAGCTGGTTTCTTGCCTGGTAAGGGTAGCCAAGTGAGTGGGTATGAGAGTGAATGGGTGAATGGGCGACATGATAAGGTCCATGGAGAATTTCATCGCTGCATCATAATTAGCGCGGTTTTATCCAAGTCAAAATAATCTTATGACTGATCAAAGTCAGCATTTATTAGATCTAGCAAAACGCAATATCAAAGCATATATCGCCAATTCGAAAACTAAGGCTGCAATGGTTTCAGGCTCAGTTGCAGAAGGGCTATGCGATGAATATTCGGATTGCGATATGAGCATTTATTATGATGAGTTGCCTTCAGAAGCAGAATTACAGCTTGCACGTCAACAAAATCAAGGTTCAGAACGACTTTGGATTTTAGGCGATCGAAAAGATGGTGGTTTTGATGAGAGTTATCTGGTCAAAGGTGTCGAGTGTCAGTTTGGTCATGTAACAATCGCACAATGGGAAGAAGATATCTCAAATATTTTAGAAGGGTATGATCTTCAATCTCCGCTGATGAAAGCCATGTCTGGAACGTTGATCGGAATCCCACTTTACGGTGAAACCCTTATTCAGCAGTGGAAAGCAAAAATAGCAAATTATCCAGATAAACTTGCCCAGAAAATGGTTAGACATTACCTCAAATTCTTTGCTATTTGGGGAATGTGGGAAAAATTTGCAGAACGAGATACAACACTTTGGTACTACCAAATCCTAGTTGAATCAGCCCAAAATCTGCTCGGCGTGTTGTCTGGATTGAACCGTTTATATTACACAACATTTCAATTCAAGCGAATGGGCAGATTTATTGAGCAGATGGAGATTGCACCTGAAAATCTTGCTGCTCGCCTCGAAAACTTGTTTAATCAGAAACCCTCTATAGCAGTCAATCAGCTTGAAGCATTAGTTCTAGAAACGGTAAAGCTGGTCGAGATTCATATGCCTCAAGTGGATACTTCATCAGCGAAACGGAGATTGGGTTGGAGACAGCAACCCTGGGAACTTGGTGCGTTAGACCACTGAAAGATTTTCGCTCACCACTCGGTTGTATATTGACCGTACAACGTCGGTTAAATCCGAAAAATCACTAACGGCGGGCAATTAGGGCCGACTAGCCAGATTGCCCATTCTCAGCAACTAATCCCATTTTCGTATTTCGCACCCGACATTCCGCACTGCCCCTTTCTCAAAATGTTCCGCTCTGTGAATCGATTGCTATGATTGGAAAACTGAATTTTTTGCCGCAATTGGGGGAGGCCTGACTTTGACCTTTTCGACTGAAGATTTTGCCCGCGCCTTAGCCGATCATGACTACACCTTTCAGGCCGGCAACACCGTCAAAGGAACCGTGATTGGTCACGGCTCTGAGGGCGTGATGATAGAGATTGGCGGCAAGTCCGATGCCTTTTTGCCCCTCAAAGAAGCGTCCCTAGAGCGCATCGAAGATCTGGAGGAGGCGTTTCCCCTGGGCACAGAACTGGAGCTGCTGATTATCCGTGAGCAGGATAAGGAAGGTCGGGCAATACTGTCGCTGCGGCGGCTGATGATTCAGCAGGTATGGGAACGGCTGGAGGCCAGGGAAGCCAACAAAGACATTTTAGACGTCACTGTCACTGGCACCAACAAGGGCGGCGTTATTGTCGATGTGGAAGGGCTGCGGGGCTTTGTGCCGCGATCGCACCTCTCCCAGTCGGCAGACCTCGACGCGCTGGTGGGCAGCACCCTATCCGTGGGCTTTTTGGAAGTTAACCAGGAAGGCAACAAGCTGGTGCTGTCGCAGCGGAATGCTGCCCGATCGCAGGCCATGTCGGTTTTAGAAGTGGGGCAGCTAGTGCAGGGCCAGATTGCGAGCCTCAAACCCTACGGCGCGTTTGTGAATTTTGAGGGCGTCACCGGTCTGCTGCATATCAATCAGATTAGCCAGAACTACGTCGATTCCTTGCCTAACTTGTTTAAGGAAGGGCAAGACATCAAAGCGATCGTCGTCAGTCTAGATGAATCGCGCGGTCGCATTTCCCTATCGACCAAAGTGCTGGAAAAGTATCCTGGCGAGATGCTTAAGGAATTTGACACGGTGATGGAAGACGTTGACAGTCGCTTACAA